>DASUVR010000309.1:0-6556 GCA_036378855.1 Gemmatimonadales bacterium
TTTCAGTGTGCCCGGAGGTGGAGCATTCCCTTCCTTCCAGTGGGAATAGCGGTTATCGATGACCGGTGCGAGCCGGTCGTAGTTGCTCCAGGTGTCCATCACGTGATAAATGGTAGCCAGAGAGCCACCCAGGACCTCATCGTAGTCGTCGATATAGCAGCCGGTCTCGTAGTAGTCCCGGGTGAACTCCCGGCCCACTGGCGTGAGCAGGGTCTCATAGAACTTCTCGCCCAGATCGGTGAACAAGAGCTCGCGGCCGGTGATCTTCCGCTGGCGCAGAAGGGGCAGGGAACCGCGGGCATACTTCCGGAGAGTAGCGCTCCCGAGATCACGCTGAATGATCCACGCGAGGTATATCCCGATGTGGGTGCCCCCGGCCTCGGGAGGGAGCTCCCGGGGGAAGTCGCCGGCGTAGTGCCACCCGGCCTGATCGATGCTCGAGGTCATGCCTCTGAGTATCGGTCGGAGGGTCGGAGGGTCGGAGGGTCGGAGAGGCGGAGAGGCGGAGGCGCCACCTACTCCAAGCGGGTACAGCTGGGGGCGCGTTCCCGCAGCACGGCCTCCTGCTGAAAACGGCGCTTGTACTCCTGGGCAATCTCCCGGATAGACCGCCGGGCCGCCTCGTTGTCGGGATGAAAGATGGTTACCACCTGGGACCGCTCCTGCTGCACCACGCCACCGGTGCCCTGCCACTGTCCGCTGGCCTCGAGCACCGTGAGTCCCTGAGGGAACCGCGGCGTCATCACCTCGGTCAGAAAGCGCTGCCATTCGGCGTCCGACACCGTGCCGCCCGGCCGATTGCGGCCGAAGTAGAGTGTTTCCCGGATCAAAGCGGAGTCCCCCACCGCACAGCTCAGGGGTTCCGGCGACGGGGCCGGAGCGGGATTCGGGCCGCAGCCGGCCAGCAGCAGCACGGTGGCGGTGCCGACCAGCCTGGTCTCCTGGACCCAACCCTGGAAACGACTCAGGACATCAGGGAGAGTAGTGGTCACCCAGCTTTCGTCCGTAGTAGAGTCCGGCACCCGTGCCGACCATGCTGAGCATGAACGCGGTCATGGTCCCCACCGGCGCACCGATCCACCAGCCCACATAGCCACCCGCGGTGGCCCCGATGAAACCCAGCAGTTTGGTCAGGGTTGAATCACTCGCGCTGGCCGTTTGGATCATTCAACCGGAACGAGCCGCCGGCGACTGGCCGAGCGACCGGAAGGATCAGGTCGCAATATTCGAATCGGTTGTCACGGCGGACCCGTTCGCCGCGTTCGAGGTGAACGGGGCGGCGGAAAATTGGCCCATCATACACGCAGGTATGGAACTCACCCCGTTCGCCACAGGGGTCCACTGACTCCGGAAGGTCGGCCAGCAGCTCCTCATCGAATTCCCTTCCCACGAACTCCGGTCCGAGCTGAGTGGTATCCACGCAGGTGAGAATGGCCCGAAAGCCCTGGCTGATGAACTCCCGGGCAAGCCGGCCGGTATCCTGTCCCCAGAGCGGAAACACCGGGGTCCAGCCCAGCCGATCGAGCAGGCGCTCGCGGTAGGCACGCACATCCGTGAGAAAGAGGTCGCCGAAGCCGAGGTGCTGGACGTCGGGCCACTGCGAGCGCACCATCTTCAGCGCCAGCGTCAAGGCCTCCTCGTAGATCGCGTTACTCGCGTCCGCCGGTATGATGGCTTCGAACAGTGGCAGAGCGAGCTCTTCCACCTGGGCGTCGAGTACGCTGCGCCTCACCCCATGCATGCTGATCCGGTCGTAGTCGCCGGTGATAGTGGTGACCAGGGCGACCGGTTGAAAGGCAGGATCGTTCTGGAGTGCCGCGAGCGCGAGGCTCGAGTCCTTTCCCCCACTCCAGGCCAGGGCCACTGGAGCCCTCATGCGGCAGCAGGATTCAGGCGCGCCCACGAATCTTGGCAATCCACCAGCGCAGGCCCACGAAGAGAAAACGCCAGTCGTGGAAAAACTCCGGCGGCTTGCCCTCGAACGCATGCCCGACGAACTGAAAGATCCAACCGACCACGAACAGTCCGAGTGCCACCGGCCAGAGCCCGGGCACGAAGATGGCCACCACTGCCAACGGTATCGAGAGCGCGATCAGAGGAATGCCGAGCGTGTGGCAAAACCGATTGATCGGATGCTGATGACTGTGGGAGTACCGGGTGATCCACTCGTCCCAGGGCCGGCCACCGAGCACGATTCACCTCACTGAGACTTGGGTGACTGACGGCGAATCACTTCCTCCACCACCGCGCGCAAACTGGAGACGTCGTCGGGGCTGGGCTCGCTCCGGGCCATCTCCCAGTCCAGCTCCTGTTCTCCCCGATCGATGGCCACCGACCGCCAGCGGGTGCCATGAAAGCTGCCGTCGGGCTCGAAGCGACCTCCGAGGCTTTCCTGCTGGATCAGGGCCGGCTCGTCGACCGGTGGTGGAGCGGGGTTCTCCAGGCCGCTGCGATAGAGGACCCCGTCACCCGCGCTGAGCAGGACACCGCTGCCGTCGAGCACCACCTGTATCGTGCGGGAGCCCGCGTCGCCGGCGGAGAGATGCAGGATGAGCTGTTCCCAGCCGGCGACAGCCGAAGCTTCCGGCGCGGGAATCATTCCGGGTGGCACAACCGGTTTGCGGACCGGTACGGCATCGGGCGGCAGCGGTCCGAGCAGGGTGTGCCAGAAGGAAACCGCCGGCTGTTCGAATTTCGGATCTGCCATGCTCGGTCCCGCCCGGCGGGTTGAGGGTCTTCGGTGTGCGCTCGCTGTGCTGCTTATACCTGAAATCGTCGCCATTCGCCAGAACCAGCCGGCGTCTCATACCGGAGGTAGTCCTCCTGCTTCAACCGGTATCCAAGGTACCCGGCCACCAGAAGCAGGCCCGGCGAACAGGTCAGAAAAGACACCACACTTCAGAATCAGCTCGGCGTATGCCGCTGACCTCGCGTCGTCCTCACTCGTCGGGTAGCTGGGCAACGAGCTTCCTGGGCGCAATCGCGCGATAGCTCTCGTCGATCCAGAGCTCGAGCAGCTTGACCGGGATCTTGGCCGAGCGGGGAAATCGGGCGGTGACCCAGCCGCTCTTCCCCAGCCCGTATTCCGTTGGCGAGGCAAAGGGGAGCTTTACTGCGACTCCGGCGGAGGACGGGAGCTTTGCCGACAGGGAGAAGGTTTCTTCATCCGCGGCAAGGAAGACGAAGGACTTGCCTTTGACCTTGATGGCGTGGTGTCCCCAGGGCATATCCTCATGCGCCTCGGGATAGGAGAGCGCCAGCTTGCGAAGTCGCCCGCCATCACGAGGGAGCTTTGGCACATACGCCTCCAGAGTTGTTCGTCGGCAAGCGCGGACCCGTTGGGAAAAGATGACCGGATAATGCGGCGTCGTCTTTCGCCCGGCCAGTGGTGCAACGCCACGATCGCGTATAACCTCCCTGTCTTCCACTCCTGTCTCGTTGGGATGAGTGCTTCATACCATGCCAATCCTTCCGGTTCTCTTGTCCGCGATTTCCCTGATCCAGGCCTCGACCCATCGCGATTCCTCGCTGGCCCGCTGGGAAGCGGAGGCCCGTGCGGTGAGTATCACCCGTGACGATTGGGGTATTGCGCACGTCCAGGGGAAGACCGACGCCGACGCGGTGTTCGGGATGATCTACGCTCAGGCGGAGGACGACTTCAATCGCATCGAGATCAACTACCTGAACGCACTCGGACGACTGGGCGAAGCCGCGGGCGAGAGCGCGGTCTGGCAGGATCTCCGGATGAAGCTGTTCATCGATCCCGACAGCCTGCGGGCAACCTACTCCCGAAGTCCCGCCTGGCTCCGGCGCCTGATGACCGCCTGGGCCGATGGGCTCAACTACTATCTGCACACCCATCCGGCGGTGAAGCCCAAGGTGCTTTCCCGGTTCGAGCCCTGGATGGCGCTCAGCTTCAGCGAGGGGAGCATCGGCGGCGACATCGAGAGCATAGACCTCGATGAGTTGCGCAGGTTCTACGGCGACACGGCGAGCCGCCCTTCACCGCTGGATTCGACCCGCCGGGCCACCCTGAAGTCCGAGTCGAATGGCTTCGCCATTGCCCCGGCGAACACGGTGAATCACAGGGCACTGCTGCTGATCAACCCCCACACCACGTTCTTCTTTCGCTCCGAGCTGCAGATGACCAGCGATGAGGGACTCAACGCCTACGGTGCGGCGACCTGGGGGCAGTTCTTCATCTATCAGGGCTTTAATGACCGGCTGGGCTGGATGCACACCTCCACTGGTGCCGACGCCATCGATGAGTATGCCGAGATGGTGGTGAGGCGGGGAGATCGGCTGTTCTATCGCTATGGAGGGAAGGAGCTGCCGCTGATCAGCCAGCAGATCACGGTGCCCTACCGGACGCCGGGCGGCATGCAGTCACGCTCGTTCACGGTGTACCGGAGCCATCATGGGCCGATCGTTCGAGCGGACAAGGAGCGGTGGATCAGCATCCGGCTGATGCAGAAGCCGATCGAGGCGCTGAGCCAGTCGTACCTGCGGACCAAGGCCCGTTCCCTCGCCGAGTACCGGAAGGTCATGGAGCTGCACGCGAACTCCTCCAACAACACGGTCTACGCCGACGCCGACGGCCACATCGCATACTTCCATCCCCAGTTCGTGCCCCGGCGGGACGACCGGTTCAACTGGGACCTGCCGGTGGACGGCAGCAATCCGGCCACCGAGTGGAAAGGAGTTCACGGGATCGAGGACAGTCCTCATGTGATCGATCCGCCCAACGGGTGGATCCAAAACGTCAACAACTGGCCCTATTCAGCCGCGGGCCCCTACAGCCCCAAGCAGAAGAACTTCCCGGCCTACATGGACAACGCTGGGGAGAGCCCACGAGGCCTCCACGCCATCATGGTGCTGCGCGGCAGGAAGGACTTCAGTCTGGACCGGCTGCGGGATGCAGCGTTCGACACCTACCTGCCTGCATTTGCTCGATTGGTCCCCTCACTGGTTGCGGCGTACGACTCGATCCCGGCGTCGGCCGACACCCTGAAACAACGGCTGGCGGAGCCGGTAGACTCTCTCCGAAAATGGGACTATCGCTGGAGCTCGGCATCGGTGGCTACGGCGTTGGCCGTCTACTGGGGTGAGGCGCTGGCTCAATCGGTCCAGCCGTACGCTGCGGACGCGGGCATGACGCCCTATGAGTACATGACGGCCCGGGTCCGCCTGGAGCAAACTCTGGCGGCTCTCCAGTCGGCGCGGGATCGCCTGGCTCAGGACTTTGGGAGCTGGAAGACGGCCTGGGGCGAGATCAATCGCTTTCAGCGGCTCACCGGAGATGTCGAGCAGGCCTTCCGCGACTCGGCGCCGAGCACCCCCGTGCCCTTCACGTCCGCCCAGTGGGGCTCGCTGGCGGCCTACGGCGCCAGGACGTATCCCGGAACCAGGCGGCGCTACGGTACCTACGGCAATACGTTCGTCGCCGTGGTGGAATTCGGAAAAGACAGCGTGCGAGCGCGAGCGGTGAGTCCGGGAGGGGAGAGCGGCGATCCTCGATCGCGACACTTCAACGACCAGGCGGAGCGGTATGCCAGCGGCAACCTGCGCGAGGTCTACTTCTATCCGGGGCAGCTCGTCGGTCATACGGAACGGAAATACCATCCGGGGCAGTAAGACAAATTCACCACAGAGGCACAAAGGACACAGAGGGCTCCTCTAGCCGAGTAGTCCTCGAAAGCGCGGATGCCGGCAGCTCATAAGAAATTATTGCGGGTTCGTGCGAGGAGCTCCTCTTCAGAGCCCACTAAAAAACCTTCTTTTGGAAGCTCGCTCTCGCTATTTCGAGGACTTCGAGTGCAAGTGATACCTCTGTGTCCTTTGTGCCTTTGTGGTGAATTGTCGGAAACTCTAAGGCAGGACCCGGCGTAGGGCCACCGTTCGTCCTTGAAACGACCCAACTCTCAGGAGGCTGCGTGCGACCGTTCGCCCTACTGCTCCCCCTCGTTTTCCTTGGCATACATCCAGCGCCCAAATCCGGTGAGGAGCTGGTCCGCCAGATGCACGATCGCTACGCTGGCAAGTGGTATCACAATCTGACTTTCACCCAGACCACCAGCTTTCCCGACCGGCCGGCGGAAACCTGGTATGAAGCCGGGGAAATTCCCGGGAAACTCCGCATCGATATCGCGCCGCTCGACAGCATGAACGCGTTCATGTACCTGGGCGATTCCTCCATCGTGTTCAAGGGAGGAAAGCGGGTGGGGGCACGAGAGGATCGAAACCTTCTCATGACTTTGGGCTTCGATGTCTACGGGCAGCCGCCCCAGACCACGGTTGCTCAGATCAAGGCGGCGCAGGTGGACTTGAGCAAAATCCGGGAGGACAGTTGGCGAGGCACCAAGGTCTGGGTAGTGGGGGCGGAGAAGGGCGATACCCTTACCAATCAGTTCTGGATCGAGCAGGATCGGCTGCTCTTCGTGCGACTGATCGAGCAGCACCAAAACTCGAAGAAGCCCGATGAGAAACCCGCCATCCTCGACATCACCTTTGAGGACTACCAGCCGTTGGCCAAGGGGTGGGTCGCCCCGACCTGCGT
>DASUVR010000310.1:0-3324 GCA_036378855.1 Gemmatimonadales bacterium
GAGCCACCGATGCAACCACCAGACAGATCACCGGGGAGCTGGCCACGGCTTACACCGAGGGCGGAGCCCAGCTTCAGGGCTACGCCAGACAGTCTGCAGCCATGGCGACCAGGCGGTTCAAGGCGTCGCTCACCGTCCCAAGCTCGGTGTTCATGCTGACCAAGTCGCCCGAAGGCAAGGGCAATGTTCTGCTTCAGGTGGACAAGGTAAGCGCCGAGCCCCGGGCGCGGATCGATCTGGGGAAGGACAAGGAGCCGGTATACGCGGTGGATGACATTTCGGGAATGCTATTTCTGAGAACCGGACCGGGGACGGTCGTGGGGTATAGGTTGTAGAAGTTACCAGTCACCAGTCACCAGTCGCCAGTCGTCAGTCGTCCGTTAGCGGAACTGAGAACTAGCGACTGACGACTGCTTACACGACTTGAGGCTACTCACACAAAGAGGTGGTGGTGCAAGACATTAGCACCACCACCTCTAGTACCTTCTACATCGCTTGGGGTCTTAGAGTGCCCCGGCTGAGCGAGTCGAGCTGTCGGTGAAAGACCGGTCCTGGTAGGTGGTAGGACGGGCCGCGTTTCCCTGGCGATTACGCCACCAGCGCCAGGCCAGCATTCCAACCCCGGCCAACGCCGCGTTCCGTATTCTGCTGCCGCTGAAGGTGTCGTTCCTCACCCGGCGGCCCCGGTTCCTGTTGCCCAATCCGAACATAGTTCCTCTCCTCTGCTGGAGTCACGCTGCGAAGCGATACTCCTACAAGGTATCTGGTATCGCAGGGGAGACAGTGATCGGTAGCACATCAGTCCTCAGTCCTCAGTCGCCAGTCCTCAGTCCGCAGTCACCTGCATTCCTCCAGACCCTGCCGACTGCGGACTGGGGACTGGCGACTCGCTCCTAATTCTCGAACTCCCACCTGACTCCAAAGTTGCTGCCATAGCTTGGAATCCTGAAACCGGGCACGTAGGTGAGGTTGGTGGCTCCCAGGTTGGTTCGGTCCCAATAGATGTAAAAACGGTCGAGCTGCACCTGAATCAGGCTGCGCAAGAAGGTGGCCCCCTGCAACGGGATCGTCGCTCCGAGGGAATCCCGTCCAATCACTCCGGTTCCCCAGGTCTCCAGGCTGAGTCGCAGCTTCAGATCGAAGATGCCACTGGGAAATTGACGGAGGAATTTCGACCGGATGGTGGCCGCGTTCACTGAGTGGGTGGGAGGAAGTCCCTCGGGGGGCACGTCCCCTACCGGATCGCTGTACCAGCTTTCCAGGGTGAGCCATTGCAGCGGCGCAATCCTGACCGAAGCGGTAATCCATTCCGTACTGGAGGACGGCCCGATGTGAGGAACCTCGGGAAAATCGGCATAGCCGAGTGGACTGAATGCCGAGGTGCGCGCGTAGGACACCTGAAACCCCAGGCGCCCTCGGCCCCAGCCCAGCGCGGCCTGCAGGTCGTGAATGTCCTGTTCGGGATCGGTGACAATGGAAGGCGCAGCAACCATCTTGCCCAGCCGTGCGCTGCCGGTGAGCGCCAGTCCGCGCAGCGGCTCCAGTCCGGCGGCGAGAGTTGCGTAATCGCTGGCTCTGCCGCCGAAGTGCCTCAGATGCACTAGCTCCGCGCTTGCGCTGAAAGGACCGGCCGGGTTGAGCCCGGCATTGATCCTGGCATCCAGCGGTGTCCACCGGGTCCGGTGGAAGGCGGAGCCGCCCAGAGAAAACCGCGAGGTCCGATAGCTGAGCAGTCCCCCCAACTGGTCGATATGCTGATCGAGGCTGTCGCCGTCCCAGGAGGTACGGGAGTAGATGAGGTCGGCCCGGGGTCCCAGGTCATTGAGCTCCTTGCGCATCGATAGCCGGAGCTGTGCGTCGGTTCGTTTTGCTTTGTAGCCGGCACCAAGGGTGTCCAGTACCCCAGCGTCGTTGATGACGAACGGACGCCGGTTGGGCGCGGTGCGGATCAGCTGATACTGCAGCCCCACCCACGAGGTCGGGTGATAACTCCCCTGGGCCCAGAGTTGAGTGTTGGAGTAGCTGCTGCCGACAACCGCCTGCGTGGGCGAGCTCAGATAGTCCCCGGCCAGAGTAAAGCCCAGGCCGGAGGTGAAGCGACGCTCCAGCGCGGCATCGTAGCGGGCAAAGCTGTTATCGCCTCGGGCTATGGCGATGCGGGAACGGGCGGCCAGATGATCGTTGCGGCGGGTGAACAGATGAACTCGAAGCAGCCCCGGCCAGCGTTCGACCTCAATCCGATCGAGGAACACCAGAGAGATCAGGACCGGATCCACCGATACGCTGTCGATTCCGGCCGCGACGTAGGGCATCCCGTCGAGGAAATATTCGACCGACGAGGCACCCCGGGCCTGGAAATTGACCGGCTCCGGCCGGCCGATGTAGCCACCGCGCCAGAGATAGACGCCGGGAACTTGAGACAGGAGATCGCCCAGGGTGGCCGCGTGACCCCATTCAATCGAGTCCCGGGTAAAGACAATCCGAGTCAGCGCTGGCCGGGGGCCCTCTACCCGCAGGAGCGGAAGCACCGGCACCCGGACATTCCCCTCCGCCTGCTCGCGGAGGTAGCGCTCTGTGGTATTGAAGCTGTCTGCGGCGGCGGAGTCGGCGGAGGCGGAATCTTCCGCCTCTTCGTCCGGAAATTGAGCGGACAGGCAGGGTGGAAAAAAGAGCAGCGTAAGCGGGACGAGAACGAGCGTGAGCGGAAGAAACCACCAGATTGATCGGGCTGAGATCCTCGCCCGCTTACCGCTCATGTTGGTGTTTTCCCGCTTACGCTTTTTTATCGCCACGGGCCAGAACAAACTCGGTAAACAGCCGTACCCCCATGCCCGTGGGGCCTTTCACTCTGGTGGGCTCCTCCCGGTCGGTGTACGCCGTGCCGGCGATGTCCAGATGAGCCCAGGGGAATCCATCCACGAACTCGCGCAGGAACCACCCGGCCGAGATGCTGCCGGCGGGCCTTCCGCCGCTGTTCTTGACGTCAGCAATATCGGACTTCATCAGCTCGCGGTAGTCCTCCCAGAGCGGCAGCGGCCAGACCCGCTCCCCCGCCTTTTCTCCGGCCGCGCGGACCTCTTCGACCAATCGCTCGTCGCTGCCCATGACACCCGCGGCATTATGTCCCAGGGCGACAACGATTGCGCCCGTGAGGGTGGCGATATCGATCACTGCCGCCGGCTGGTAGCGGCGGGCGTAGGAGAGAGCGTCGCAGAGAATGAGCCGGCCTTCCGCATCGGTGTTGATGATCTCGATAGTCTTACCCAGATGACTGGTCACCACGTCACCGGGCTTGACCGCAGTCCCGCTCGGCATGTTCTCGGT
>DASUVR010000311.1:0-16750 GCA_036378855.1 Gemmatimonadales bacterium
CCGGGTGCTCTTTTTCTTTGATCCCCTGGAGGCATGCACTGGCCACAAACGATCGTGAAAAACGAATCCGCGTCAACCGGATGATCCGGATCAGCCCGGTGCGAGTGATCACCGCTGCCGGCGAGCAACTCGGAGTGCTGCCGATCGAGGAAGCCTTAGCGGCGGCAATGGAGCGCGGACTGGATCTCGTGGAGGTGGCGCCCACAGCCCGCCCCCCGGTGGTCAAGATCATGGACTATGGGAAGTTCAAGTTCGAGGAAGCCAAGGCGGCGCGGGCAGCAAAGAAAAAGCAGCACGTCATTCAGCTCAAGGAAGTGAAGTACCGGCCGGGCATCGACGATCACGACTTCGATTTCAAGACCCGGCACGCACGCGAGTTCCTGGGCGATGGCAACAAGGTCAAGGTGACGATGATGTTCCGGGGACGGCAGATGGCCCATCTGGAATTGGGGAAAGCGGTGCTGGACCGGGTGGCGGCAAGCCTGGCCGATGTGGGAAAGATCGAGTCCGAGGCCAAGCTGGAAGGCCGCAACATGACGATGGTGCTGGCGCCGAAATAACGGCGGTAGATACAGCAGCGGTAGATACTGTGGCGGTAGAAGCGTACGGAAGGCGGACGAATACCGCCGTTACCGCCCGAGACGAGCGCAGCGAGGCGAGGATACCGCCACGAGCCGCGCAGCGACGAGGATATCGATGCCAAAGCAGAAGACCAAACGAGCCGCGATGAAGCGCTTCAAGACCACGGGGAGTGGTAAGCTCAAGCGCTGGCACGCGAATCACAGTCACATCCTGACCAAGAAGACGCGCAAGCGGAAAAACCGGCTGAAGAAGGGCGACCTCGTCAGCTCCGCCGATTTCCCGCGCGTCAGCCGTCTCCTTCAGGCGTAAGGACACACTCCGATGCCCCGGGTAAAAAACGGCGTTGCCCATCACGCCAGAAAAAAGAAGATCATGGAAGCCGCCAAGGGCGCTCGCGGCGGCCGGAGCAAGCTCTACAAGTCGGCCAAGGAAACCGCCGAGCGCGCCATGCGGTACGCCTATCGCGACCGGCGGAAAAAGAAGGGCGAGTTCCGGGCACTCTGGATCACCCGTATCAATGCGGCGGCCCGAGGCCAGGGAATGAGCTACAGCCGATTTATGGCTGGACTGCGGAAGGCCGGCGTGGACATCAACCGCAAGGTCCTCGCCGATCTCGCAGTCCACGACCTGGAGGCCTTTGCCCGTATCGCCGACATGGCCAAGGGCGCCGATCGCCAGTAGCCGCGTGTGCCCCTGTTGCCCCATGGGGCCGTTCGCGATGGGCGGGCGGCCCCATGTACGTAATTGACGTCTCGACCCTGTGATCCCGATGTCTGATCCGACCGGCTATTCCGAACTCGATGCCTTGCTGCCGCGGCTCGCGGCCGTACCCGGCCTCAATGCCGACGCGCTGGCGGCGGAGATCGTGGCCGTGCTGGGGCGCAAGAACGGTGAGCTCACCGCGGCACTACGCTCTGTTCCGTCCCGGCCGGCCGAAGAGCGGAAGTCCTACGGCGCCGCGGTCAATCGCCTCAAGGCGCGGTTCGAAGAAGCCTTTGCCCAGCGGAGCGAAGCGCTGGAGGCCGATCGCCGGCAAGAGGAGCGAGCAGGGCTGGATCTCACCATGCCGGCCCGCCATCGCTGGGTTGGCGCCGAGCATCCGGTCACCCGGGTCATCGATGAGATCGTCCAGATTTTCCGCGGGATCGGTTTCACCGTTGCGGTCGGTCCCGAAGTGGAAACCGACTGGTATAACTTCATCGCGCTGAACTTTCCCCCGGATCATCCGGCGATGGACATGCACGATACGTTGTACGTCGATGCCCCTCCCATCGAGGGCGAGCAAGGCGGGCGGCTGCTGCTGCGCACCCACACCTCGCCAGTGCAGATCCGGACCCTGCTGGAATCGCCGCCGCCGGTCAGAGTCGTGATCCCGGGCCTGGTCTACCGGAATGATCCCTTCGACCCGTCGCACGCACCTGCGTTCTCTCAGATCGAGGGCCTGGCGGTCGACGAGGGTATCTCCTTCGTCGATCTCAAGGCTACGCTGGTGCATTTCGCCCACCGGTTTTTCACCCCAACCACCAAGGTGCGGTTCCGGCCTTCGTTCTTCCCTTTCACCGAGCCTTCCGCCGAAATGGATGTGGAGTGTCAGCTCTGCCATGGCAGCGGCTGCCCGGCGTGCAAGGGCACCGGGTGGATGGAGATACTCGGCTGCGGCATGGTCCATCCCACGGTGTTCGAGCACACCGGCGTCGATCCCGAGCGCTACACCGGCTGGGCCTTCGGTATGGGCCCGCACCGGATTGCCATGCTGCGCTACGGCATCCCCGATATTCGTCTGCTCTACGACGGCGACATGCGCTTCCTCGCCCAGTTCGTGGCGGGTGGATCCGCCAATGGGGAGCAGTAGCGGATGAACGTCTCCCGTCGCTGGCTGGAGGATTTCCTCCGCCGTCCTCTCGAAGTCCGCGATCTCGCCGACCGGCTCACCATGCTGGGCGCTCCGGTCGACGCAGTCGAGCCGCTGCACGTAGACCTGAGCGACGTGCTGGTCGCCGAGGTCGAGGAGGTTCGCCCGCACCCCAATGCAGACCGGCTGCGCGTGTGTGTGGTGAACGGCGGAAACGCCGAACGACTGCACGTGGTCTGTGGCGCTTCCAACGTCACCGCGGGACGGAAATATCCGTTTGCCCCGGTCGGCGCGACACTCCCGGGTGGTCTTCGGATCGAAGAGCGAAAGCTGAGGGGGCAGACCTCACAGGGCATGCTCTGCTCCGCCCGTGAGCTCGGCCTGGGACAGGATGGCGACGGCATCTGGGAATTGCAGACCGATGCCGCTCCCGGGACGCCGCTGCTCGAAGCCATGCCGCTGGCGGATCATCGATTGGTGCTCGATATCGGCCCCAATCGGCCCGATCTCCTGGGCCACAAGGGAATCGCGCGCGAGCTTTCCGCCTCGTTCGGTGTCCCGTTCCGTCTCCCCGCCTTGCCCACCCAGTCCACCATTGATGTTCCTCAGGTGCGGCGGGTGGGAAACATGGGAGTGGTTGGTGGAGTGCGAGCTGGTACGGAGGACATCGAAGGATGTCCCCGACTGCTCGGCGCGGTCATGCGTGGAGTCAGGATCGCGCCCTCGCCCCCCTGGCTGGCCCGGCGACTGGAAGCTGTCGGGGTGCGAGCCATCAACAATGTGGTAGATGCAACCAACTACGTCATGCTCGAGCTGAATCAGCCGATGCATGCGTACGACCTGAAGAAGCTTCGCGGGCCGGCGGTGATTGCCCGCCGGGCCCAGGCCGGCGAGACGCTCACCACCCTGGACGGGGTGTCCCGGACCCTCGACCCGAGCATGACCGTCATCGCCGATGACGGGGGGCCGATCGGTGTCGCTGGAGTGATGGGTGGCGCCGACACGGAGGTCAGCTCCGATACCGTCGACCTCTTCCTCGAGTGCGCCTACTTCACCCCGGCCGGCATTCGGCGAACCCGCCGCGCCCTTGGCCTCTCGACCGAGGCCAGCTACCGGTTCGAACGAGGCATCGATCGTTGGGGCGGAGCCGAGGCACTTCGCCGCTGTCTCGAGATCATTGGGGCAACCGCCGGCGGTAAGCTGGCCGAGGCGCCGCTCGATCTGGGGCCGGGCCCGGGGAACCCGTCGCGCATCTTCCTCCGTCCGTCTCGCGTGGCTCACCTGCTGGGGGTAGACCTGCCCTGGCACGCGGTCGAGAGCTATCTGGTTGCCATCGGCGCTACTCTGGTGCCCAAGCCGGAGGACAACCGGGTTGCGGTCGAAGCGCCGAGCTGGCGCCCGGACCTGACCCGGGAAATCGATCTGATAGAAGAGGTAGCTCGACTCCACGGCTACCAGAATTTCCCCTCCGAGCTGCGTCCATTTCGTCCCAGCCATCTGGCCGATGCCGCCATAGAGCAGGTCGCATCCGAAGTGCGTGCCGGGCTCTCGCGCCAAGGGCTCCTGGAAGTGCTGCCTCTGCCGACAGCTCCGGCCGAAGGCTCGGAGAGTGTGCGCCTGGCCAACCCGCTCTCCAGCACGGAAGGCTACCTGCGCCGGCGACTGCTTCCCGGGCTGGTGCGGCTGGTCGAAGGCAACTGGGCCAAGCACGTTCCCGACGTGCGTCTCTTCGAGATCGGCAATGTGTTTCGTGCCGCACCGAACGGTGAGCGGCCCAGAGAAGAGCGCCACGTGGCCGGAGTGCTCACCGGCCGTCGGGAGCCGGCGCACTGGTCCGGCTCCGGCGAGGAACGGATAGATCTCTGGGATCTCAAAGGTCAATTCGAGTTCGCCGTCGCTCTGGCGGTTCCCGGAGGCGCGGTGCAGGTTGAAGGGTCCGGCTGGATCGCACGGGATTCTCGAGGGCATATCGTAGGTCAGGCTGGGCTCCTGGAGGCCGACGCACCGCCCTGGGCAGACCCGCTTTTCGGGTTCGAGCTGCTGCTCGATCCCACTCCGAGATCGCCCGTCCGTTTCACTGCCTTGCCGGTGACTCCGTCGTCAGAGCGGGTGCTGGCCTTGCTTCTGCCCGGGTCCATCACCGCGGAGCAGGTGCAGGAGTTCCTTCGGCGTGAGGGAAGCGGGTTGCTCGAGTCCGTTACCGTGCAGAGCGACTACCGCGGTCCCGAGCTCCCGGCCGGCACTCGCAGCGTAGCCTTTCGGCTGACCTTCCGGGCGCCGGATAGGACGCTGCGCGACGCCGAGGTTGATGCAGTCGAGAAGCGTATGCTTGCCGGCCTGTCCGGTGAGCTCGGCATTCAGCGCCGCGTTGGTGGTGCGGCAGGCAGCGGAGACTGAACGTGTCTTACTATTACGAACGGCCCGACCAGAAGGCGTTGAGCGACCTCGAGCAGGTGGTCCGCAACCTGGCCGAGGAGCTGGCCGGCTGGCGCAGGCGCACATTGAAAGCGGAAGGCGAGTTGCAGCAGGCCCGCGCCAATGGCGGCGTGCTTGCCGGGCCCGAGCTCACCCAGGCGCGCCAGCGGGTGATCGAGCTGGAGACGGAAAATCAGGCGCTCAGGGTCCGGATCGATGGTGCCAAGGACCGGCTGCGGGCGTTGGCCGGCCGGGTCTCGTTTCTCGAACAGCATGGCGGAGGCACAGCCGCGTGACCACGACGAAAAACGCAGTCCGAGTCTTCATCGGAGGCGAGGAATATACCGTCCGATCCGAAGTGCCCCCGGAATACACCCGTGAAGTGGCCGCGTATCTCGATGCAGCCCTGAAGCGGGTTCGCGACAGTCTCCCCATGGTGGAATCTCACAAGGCCGCCATCCTCGCCGGACTCGCCATCACCGACGAGCTGTTCCAGGCTCGGCGGGGCGACCACGAGCTCGCCGACCGGATCTCGGCCATGGCCGACGATCTCGCCCGGCTGCTCCCCCCGGCCAAACGCGGTAATCGCGCGGCATCCTGAGGCCAATCGATGCTCCAATCGCTGCTCCTGCCACTGCTCGCGGGGGTAGCGGCCGGATTGGCCGCTGCCCTGGTGTTCATTCTGCTCTACACCCGCAGTCAGCGGCGGAGCGGCAGCAGCGTTTTGGCGCTCGCCCGGGCTGAAGCCGACCGGTTGCGCAGCGAAGGCCAGCGCGACGCCGAGTCCACCAAGTCCGACCTGCTCCTGAGCGCCAAGATGGAGACCCTCAAGCTGCGGGAGGATCTCGACCGCGAGATCCAGCGCCGCCGGGAGGAATGGGAACGGCTGGAGCGCCGGGGCGAGGAGCGCTCCCGGGCCCAGGAGCGAAAGCTGGAGGAGATCGAGACCCGCGAGCGCAACGCCGGCCAGCGGGAACAAGCCCTCACCCAGCGGGAGCAGGCCCTCCGCAACCGCGAAGGCGAGGCGGACCGCCTGGCCCAGGAGCAACGAGCCAAGCTGGAGCGGATTGCCGGACTCACTGCGGAGGAGGCGCGCCGGGAAATTCTGCAACGCATAGAGGACGAAGCGCGAGGCCAGGCGGCCGCGCTGGTCCGGGAGATCAAGGAGCAGGCTCGGCGCACTGCCGAGCGCGATGCCCGCCGGATCATCTCCATCGCCATTCAGCGACTCGGTGCCGAGCATACTGCTGAAAGCACCGTTGCGGCCGTGGCGCTACCGAGTGACGAGATGAAAGGCCGCATCATCGGGAGAGAAGGCCGCAACATCCGAGCTTTCGAGACTGCTACCGGTGTTGATGTGATCATCGACGACACGCCCGACACGGTGATCATCTCCTGCTTCGATCCCATCCGGCGGGAAGTGGCGCGGCGCTCGCTCGAGGCTCTGATCACCGATGGCAGGATACACCCCGGACGGATCGAAGAGATCGTGCTCAAGTCTCAGCGCGAGCTGGAGACTCAGCTGGTGGAGCTGGGCGAGCAGGCCGCCTATGACACGGGCGTTCACGGGCTCCATGCCGAGCTGATCAAGCTGGTCGGCCGGATGCGCTACCGCACCTCGTACGGCCAGAACATCCTCGACCACTCCAAGGAGGTAGCCTGGCTGGCCGGAATGATGGCGGCCGAGCTGCACCTGGACATCGGCTTGGCCAAGCGAGGCGGCCTCCTGCACGATGTCGGCAAAGTGCTCACCCACGACAGCGAGGGCACGCACGTGGAGCTGGGGGTGGAGGTGGCGCGCAAATATGGGGAAAGCGCGGCCGTGATCAATTGCATTCAGGCGCACCACGACGACGTGCCGCACGAGTCCGCCGAATCGGTTCTGGTGCAGGCGGCCGACTCGATCAGCGGATCCCGGCCCGGTGCCCGGCGAGAAGCTTTCGAGACCTACGTCAAGCGGCTGACTCGGCTGGAAGAGATTGCCAATGGATTTTCCGGAGTGGAAAAGAGCAACGTCATTCAGGCTGGCCGCGAGATCCGGGTGGTGGTGACACCGGAGCGGATCGACGATGGTGCCGCCGCCCAGCTGTCGGAATCGATCGCCCGGAAGATCGAGAGCGAGCTACAGTATCCGGGTCAGATCAAGGTGGTGGTTATTCGGGAGACCCGCGCGGTGGATTTTGCCCGATGACGGCTCGAGTTCTCGACGGAACCGCCATTGCCCAGACCATTCGCACCGAAGTAGCTGCCCAGGTGGCCAGGCTGTCGGCCCAGGGTCAGAAGCCCGGCCTGGCCGCTGTGCTGGTGGGGGAGGATCCCGCCAGTGCGGTGTACGTCCGCTCCAAGGGCAAAGCCTGCGAGGAAGCGGGCATGCATTCCGTCACCCTGAGGCTCCCCGCTAATACCACTGAAGCGGAGCTGCTGGAGACGGTGGACCGGCTCAATGCCGACCAGCAGATCCATGGCATCCTGGTCCAGCTCCCGCTTCCCAAGCACATCAATTCGGAGCGGGTGCTCCGCCGAATCGACCCGACCAAGGACGTGGACGGATTCCACCCGGTCAACGTAGGCAAGCTGGTAATTGGCGATCGAACCGCATTCCGTCCGGCCACGCCGTACGGCGTGCAGCAAATGCTCATTCGCTCGGGCATCGAGACGCGGGGCGCTCATGCGGTGATCGTCGGGCGTTCGAATATCGTGGGCCGGCCGATGGCCAACCTCCTGATTCAGCAGGGGCCCGGTGGCGACGCTACGGTGACCGTGTGCCATTCGAAGACCCGCGATCTTCCCGCCGTTACCCGGAGCGCGGACATTCTGATTGCAGCTATCGGAAAGGCTGAGTTCGTCACCGCCGATATGGTGCGGCCCGGCGCAGTGGTCATCGACGTCGGCATCAACCGGGTGGACGACGCATCCCGGCCGCGAGGGTACCGCCTGGTGGGAGATGTGGCCTACGGCCCGGTGTCGCAGGTCGCCTCCGCTATTACTCCCGTTCCCGGCGGGGTCGGTCCCATGACCATCGCCATGCTGCTACAGAACACCCTGCAGGCCATGCAGCAGGCGGGCCTGGATTAGTCTTCCGGTATGACTCTGCCGTTGAGCCTGGGATCTCCTACTGCAACCGATCAGGTCTGGTCCGTCTCGCAGCTGAGCGCTTCGGTCAAACGCTTGATCGAGAAGCACGGCATCCAGCTCTGGGTCCGGGGTGAGGTGGTGCAGTGCAAGGCGTACTCCAGCGGACACTGGTATTTCACCCTGCGCGATGCGGGGAGCCAGGTACGCTGCTGCATGTTTCGGACGAATACCATGCGGGCCGGGAAGCCCCCCGCCGACGGCACCGAGGTATATGTCCTGGGGAAGCCGGCGCTGTACGAGGAGAAGAGCGAATTCCAGCTGGTTGTGTCCCGAATGCTGCCCACCTCCGCGCTCGGGCGGCAGCAGCAGGAGCTCGAGCGGGTCAGGGCCCTGCTGCACCAGGATGGACTGTTTGATCCCACCCGCAAGCGCACGCTCCCAGCCTATCCCTCGCTGATTGCTTTGGTGACCAGCCGCGATGGCGCGGCGGTGCACGACATCGTAACCGTGACCCGCAAACGTTGGCCTGGCGTCCGGCTGCTCGTGCTCGGTGCCCGGGTTCAGGGTGAAGGCGCGGTCGAAGAGCTGGTGCGTGCGCTGCGGCTGGTGAACCGGCTGCGCCGGGTCGATCTCTGCATCCTGGGCCGCGGCGGTGGCGCGCGCGAAGATCTCGCGGCCTTCAACACTGAAGCGGTGTGCCGCGCGCTCGCCGACGTCCGAGTCCCCACCGTCTCGGCCGTGGGGCATGAAGTAGACATCTCACTCACCGATCTGGTGGCCGATGTACGGGCGGCCACTCCCTCCGCAGCGGCGGAGCTGGCTGTCCCCGACCGTCGTGACGTACTGCGACTGGTGGACGATCTTTCCGGCCGGCTGGCTGCCGGTCTTACCGCTCGGACCAGGCTGGCCTCCGCCCGGCTGGCACGCACCGCCGACCGGCTGCAGGCCGCAGTCCAGGTGAGTCTCCAGAGGCGCCGGAATCAGGCGGATCGGCTCGCCGTGCAGCTGGATGCTCTCAGTCCCTTGCGGGTGCTCGGGCGGGGCTACGCGGTGGCCCGGGGACTGGATGGGCAAGTGCTCAAGCAGAAGGCGGACTTCGTCACCGACCTGCCGTTCCAGCTGCGGGTGGCAGACGGCGAGGTTCGGGCTCGGGTGGAGTAGACCATGGCCAAGGCGGGAAACGGGGGACCTGCGGGCGCACCGCTGGCCGACGAGTTGGCGCGGTTGGAGGAGATCGTGCGGCGGCTTGAAGCCGACGATGTCGACCTGGACGCTGCTTTGACGCTGTTCGAAGAAGGGGTTGCCCGGCTCCGGTCCGCCCGGGAGCGCCTGGCGGCCGCCGAGCTCAAGGTGCAGGCGGTGCTGGAGGAAGCGGGCGGCGACATCAGACTCACCGACATGGATGAGTGAGACGGGTTTCGGCACGGCAGCTGCCGCAACCGATCTGCTGCTCGAGGCCAGAGAGTCAATCGATAGCCTGCTCAACGATTGGGCTGAGCATCTTCAGTCTGAGCTGGGAGGGCGAAATGGACAGGCGCTTGCCTATGCGCTCCGCACTCCCGGAAAACGGGTCCGCGCTGCGCTGCTGCTCGGCGCATACCGTTCGCTCGGGGGCACATCATCGGGCATTGCCGGGGTGGCGGCGGCCGTTGAAACCGTTCACGCCTACTCTCTGGTTCACGACGATCTCCCCTGCATGGATAACGATGACCTGCGCCGCGGCCGGCCCACCGCGCATCGGGCGTTCGACGTGCCCACGGCAACCCGGGTTGGATTTCTGCTGGTCCCGGTTGCGGGCTGGCTTCTGTCGGTAGCGGTGCGCGATCTCGGGCTTGCCAGCTCGGCGCTGGGGAAGATGGCGGAGGAGCTTTTCGAGGCCGGGGGTATTGCGGGTATGGTCGGCGGGCAGTGGCTCGATCTCGAGGCTGAGGGAAGAAGCCTGTCCCTTCAGGAGCTCACCGAAGTCCACCGGGGCAAAACCGGGGCGCTGATCCGAGCGGCCTGCAGGCTGGGCGGGATGGCGGCCCAAGCGTCACCGGGCCAGCTCGACGCACTCACGGCCTACGGCGAGGATGTCGGGCTCGCCTTTCAGATTGCGGACGACGTGCTCGATGCCACCGGCACCAGCGAGGAGCTGGGCAAGCCTGCCGGTCGTGATGTCGAGCTCTCGAAGTCTACTTATGTGGCCTTGCTCGGAATCGAAGGGGCGCGGGCTGAGGCCCAGCGGCTGGCGCACCGGGCGGTGGCTCACATCGACCGCGCCGCGATCCCTTCAGACGCGTTGGGAGCCCTGGCGGGGTATATTGTAACGAGGAGTTCATGAGCGCCGCGCTCCGAGTGTCACCCGAAGGAGCGCAGCCACTGAAGGGGCCGAAATCGAGTTCCGGCCCCTTCGCGCAATTTATCCTGAACCCATGAAGGACTCAGGGTGACAGACCCGGTCCGCCGAGCCTGACCATGACTCTGCTGTCTACCATCCGAGGTCCCGAAGACCTGAAGCGGCTCAAGCGCGAGCAGCTGCCGCAGCTGGCCCAGGAGATCCGTGACCGGCTGATCGAGTGCTGCTCGATCACCGGCGGTCACATCGGCGCGAGCCTAGGCGTCGTCGAGCTCAGCATCGCCCTGCTTTATGAGTTCGAATCTCCGGCCGACAAGATCGTCTGGGATGTGGGGCATCAAGCCTATGCCTGGAAGCTTTTGACCGGACGTAACGACCAGTTTCCCAGCCTGCGCCAGCGCGACGGGATCTCCGGCTTTCTCAAACGAAGCGAGAGCCAGCACGATCAGTTCGGTGCCGGTCACGCGGGCACCGCCATGTCCGCGGCGCTCGGCATAGCCACGGCGCGCGACCTCAAGGGTGAGCAGCACAAGGTGGTCGCCATCGTGGGCGATGGCGCACTCACCTGCGGCCTGTCGTACGAGGGAATGAATAACGCGGGACACTCCGAGCGGGACATCATACTCATCGTCAACGACAATGGGATGTCGATCTCTCCCAACGTCGGGGCCATCAGCAAGATGCTCGGCCGGATCGTGGCTGACCCCCGCACCAACAAGTTGCGCGAGAGGATCAAGGGCCTGACCGTTGCCCTGGGCGGAGTGTTCGGCGAAGGTCTGGTGGACTTTGCCCGCAACGTCGAAGAGAGCGTCAAGAACCTGTTCTCACCCGGCATGCTGTTCGAGGAGCTGGGCTTCCGGTACTTCGGACCGATCGACGGCCACGATCTGTCCAAGCTGTGTGATACCCTGAAATTCGTGCGCGGCATGGATGGACCCCGGGTGATTCATGTCATCACCCAGAAGGGGAAGGGCTTCTCCTTTGCCGAGTCCAACCAGGAGAAATGGCACGGCCTGGCGGCATACGATCCCGCCACCGGCGAAGCCCGCAAAAAGGCGAGCGGCCCGCCCACCTGGACCCAGATCTTCGGGACCGGTCTCACGGCCCTGGCCGGTGAGTACCCGGAAATGGTGGCCATTACCGCGGCCATGCCCTCCGGCACGGGCACCGGCGTGTTTCAGGAGAAGTACCCCGAGCGTTTCTTCGACGTCGGAATCGCCGAAGGACATGCCGTGACGTTCGCTGCCGGTTTGGCAACTCGGGGCATTCGGCCGGTCTGCGCCATCTACAGCACCTTCCTGCAGCGGGCCTACGACAACGTCATTCACGACGTGGCAGTGCAGCAGTTGCCGGTCATCTTCTGCATGGACCGGGCGGGGCTGGTCGGCGAGGATGGACAGACCCACATGGGTCTGTACGACATCGCTTACCTCCTTGCGGTGCCCGGAATGACGGTCACCGCACCCAAGGATGGCGACGAGCTGATCGGTCTGCTCCGCACCGCGCTGGAACACGATGGCCCGTTCAGCACCCGCTATCCCCGCGATAAGGCCCCGGCGGAGCTCAGTCCCATCGCCGACATCCCCGCGGTGCCGTATGGGACCTGGGAACAGCTCCGCCGCGGCAAGGACGTCGCCATCCTGGCCACCGGCACCATGGTGCTGCCCGCGCTCGAAGCAGCCGAGCTCCTGGCGGCTGATGGACTCGACTGCGCCGTGGTGAATTGCCGTTTCCTGAAGCCGATGGACAGCGCCATGCTGGAGTCGCTGGCTCAGCAGCATCGGGTGCTGGTGACGGTGGAGGAGGGCACCATCGTGAACGGATTCGGGGCCTATCTGGCGGAGACTCTGCAGACCACCCACCCAGAGGTTCGAGTCGTTGCCCTGGGAGTACCCGACCGCCTCATCGAGCAGGCACCGCGGGCCGAGCAGCTCGACAGCTATGGGCTGACACCGACGGGCATCGCCCGGCGCATCACCGCGCTGCAGCACGAGGAAAGCCTCGAGGCCCGATGAAGGTCGGGGTCGTGGGGAACCCGCGCTACGGGGACCTCAAAGGCGTGCTGGAGCACCTCGCCCTCGGCGCCCCCTCCCGGGGAATCTCGATCTACAGTGAGTCGCGGCTGGAGCCCTTCTGGGGTCGCGACGTCCCCGTCTTCGATTCCATCCGGCTCGATGCGCTGATCACCTTCGGCGGAGACGGGACCCTGCTCCGAGGCGCCCGTCTGCTCGACGCTCAGGAGATCCCCATCCTGGGGGTCAACCTGGGCCGGGTGGGTTTCCTTACCTCGGTTACCCGGGACACCCTCGACCCCGCACTCGACGCGCTGGTAGCCGGGCGCTACCTGATCGAGCGCCGGCAGGCGCTCCGGGCCGGAATTCGCGACGCCGAAAACGAGACCCGCTCAACCCAGATGGCGGTCAACGACGTGGCGGTCCACAAGGGCGGGGTCGCGCGGGTCATTCGGGTGAACGTCTACATCCAGGGCGAGAACGTCGGGCCGTACAGTGCCGACGGTCTCATCGTCGCCACACCGACCGGGTCGACCGCATACAGTCTGAGCGCAGGCGGCCCGATCGTCGTACCGGGCGTGGAGGCTATGGTGGTGACGCCTATCGCCGCGCATACCCTCGCGGTACGGCCGCTGGTGGTTCCCGCCACCTATCGCATCGTCATCGAGCCGATCGCGGGCTGGTCCGACGACCTCCTGGTCTCCTTCGACGGACAAACCGGCACCACTCTCGCGCCTGGCGAGTCGGTCGAAGTCTGCCGTGCCGATCATCGAGTTTGTCTCATCCGGCTGGGAGACGAGGGTTTCTTCAGCCGGATGCGGCAGAAGCTGCATTGGGGCGACCTGTCCGGGAGAGAACTGAAGGACTGACGTGCTCACCGAGCTTCGGGTACGAGATCTCGCTACCATCGCCGATGTAAGCCTGCACCTGGGTCCCGGTCTCAACGTGCTCACCGGGGAAACCGGCGCCGGCAAATCCATGCTGGTGGACGCTCTGGCGCTCCTGCTGGGGGAGCGCGCAGCCGCAGGCAGCGTGCGTCCCACCGCAGCCAAGGCCGTGGTGGAAGGGGCGTTTGAAGAGATCGAGTCCACCACTCGTCGCCGGATCGAAGATCTGGGATTGGACGTGGAAGACGGCCGGGTAGTAGTACGGCGCGAGATCTCGACTGAGGGAAGATCGCGTGCCTGGGTGAATGGCAGCCCCACCACTGCGGCAGTGTTGAGTGAGCTGGGCAGTCTGTTGGTGGATCTCCATGGCCAGCATGAGACCCAGTCTCTGCTGCATCCCGAGGCTCAACGGAATATTCTCGACGCCTTCGCGCACGCCGAGGCGGAACGGAGCGCAGTGGCCGAGGCGTATAGGCTGGTCTCCACCCTGAAGGATGAGGAGCTCTCCCTGTCGACCCGCCGCGACGAAGTGCGCCGCCGGGCCGATTACCTGAGGCATGTGGTCGATGAGATCGACGGCGCCAGGATCAAGCCGGGAGAAGATGAGGCGCTTCAGGTCGAGGCTCGCCGACTGAGTCAGGCCGGTGCTCTGGTGGAGCACGCGCAACGCATCGTGGACGCGCTGGAAGGAGAGGAAGGGAATGCGCTCGGAGCACTCGGGCTGGCCAACCGGGCGCTCACCTCGCTGGAAAAGGTCGATCCGGCCACGGCCGACTGGCGAGAGCTGCTGGATGGAGCCTACGCCAATCTGTCCGAGCTGAGCCGGCTCGCCACCGACTACGCAGCGGCGGTCCAGGAAGATCCCGACCGGCTCGCGGCGGTGGAACGACGTCGGGACCTTCTGTTTCGACTCACCGGGAAATACGGAGCCTCGCTCGAAGCAGTGCTGGCCACCCGGGAGGAATCAGCCGCCGAGCTGGATCTGCTGGATACGGCGGACACCGACCTGCGCGCGCTGGCTGCACGGCGTACCGCCGCCGAACGCACGCTGGAGGAGACCTGCCGGCATCTCACCGCGAAAAGACAAGCTGCCGCAGACCGGCTGGCGCGAGGAGTAAACCGCTTACTCCCCCAGCTCGGTCTTCCGGGGGGAAAGCTCGCGGTGATGCTGGTGCCTTTATCCGAGGCGGGGCCGCACGGACAGGAAAACGTACAGCTGATGGTTCAGCTCAACGTGGGGCTCGAGGCCAAGCCTCTCGCCCGGGTAGCGTCCGGTGGTGAGCTGTCCCGGCTGATGCTCGCGCTCAAGGTGGTTCTGGTGAAGCACGATGCCATCGCGACACTGGTTTTCGACGAGGTGGATCAAGGAATCGGCGGAGAAGTCGGGGTGCAGGTTGGCTCGGCGCTGGCGGACGTGGCGGAACGGCATCAGGTGTTAGTGATCACTCATCTTCCTCAGATTGCCGCCCGGGCCGACAATCATCTGGTGGTTTCGAAGGAAGCTCGCCGAGGCATTGCCACCAGCGACGTCCAGGTCCTGCACGGGGAGGATCGGATCAACGAAATCGCCAGAATGTTGGGCGACGCGGAGGGCGACGCCGCGCGACGTCATGCCCAGGCCATGCTGCGGACCGAGCGCGCTACCAAAGACCGAAGTACACGTTGAGTCGCGCCCGGATGGCATGCGAGTCCGGTACTCGGCCGCCACCGCTCCGAAGCACCCGCTCGTAGGTCCAGCTGGCGTCCACTGGCAGACCAGTTCCACCCGGGCGAAGTCCACCGGGATTGGCATACGTCACTCCCACCGACAGCATCGTTGCATTTGCCTTGCTATCCTCGGCGTACAGGCTTGCGTCCACTCCAGGAACCGGCAGCTCGGGATGGGCATAGGACACCACGTCCGTGCCGTGGCTCCAATGGTCCAGCCCCGCCGTGAGGGCGAAGGTGCGAGCCAGCCGGTAGAAAGGATGTACACCCAGCGCCACCACGTCTCCGGGGTCGCGGCGAACGATCGCGAGCCGATCGGTGCCGACGAATGGCTGAGTGGGGCTGGTTACCCGGACAAGAATGTCTGAAGCCTGCTGCCGCACGTAGCTGCCGGTGATTCGCGCCCCGAACGCACCCGCCCCCAGGTCGGTAACCAGATCCAGCTGGATATCCGTCTGCCCTTCACCCGTCCCGAGATCGAGCGGCCGGTCCGGGCTTTCCCTGAGCCCGGTCGGGAACCGAACCAGCCCCGACAGGGCAGCCCGAAACCCACCACGGTGGGCGCCACGGTCCCAGTGATCCAGCAGCGTGAATGTGGTGCCGGCCTCCGCGTCGCCCCGAAAGGTCTGGGTTGCCGCGTTCATCCGCAGGGCGATCGGCCCCGTGGGGTCGGTCAGCAGGGCATTCAGCTCGGGCTGGGTGAGGGCGGTGGCGGGAAGTACAGGAGTAAGCGTGAATCCGGTTACCCCGAGATCGGACGAGAGCGTGGTCTGCAGCGCCCCGATTCGCGAATTTATCGCGGCACCCGCTGCGCTCGCGCTGGTGGGGAGTGCGGGAGCGGCGGTAGCGGGGTCGGCCAGCAGCCCGAACAGATCGTCCCGCAGAGCGGTGGCATCGGCGAGGGTACTCTGGGCTAACGCTTTCTGGGAAGGATTGGCGTCGTAGTCGCCGGCCGAGATCTTGGCGCTGAGAGCGGAGAGAGACGCATCCATCTCGCTGAAGAACGGAACCTGCTGATCAATGGAAGGGCTGATTCCGCCATCCGCCGTCGCCGGGTCCAGCTGCTGCGAGCTTTGAACCCGGGTTTGAACCAGAGGAATGCGGCCGAAGATCGCGATGTGACTGGTGAGCCCAAGGGCCAGGCCGATGAAGCCGGTGCCGACACTGCCCTGCGCGTCGGTGGTCAACGCGCCTAAATTGATCCGATAGCCTGCATTGCCGATGATGCGACCAACGCGTGCATCCGCATCTGCCAGCAGCGGAATGCGATCGCTGCCGAGCGCCGGGCTGGAGAGATCGGCCCCGTAACCCTCGTGCTGTCCGTTCAAAAAACGGCGATCGAAGGTGACGAGGCTTCCGTCCAACTCCAGTCGGACCACACCACCGGGTACACCGAGCGGAGGCAGCTGGGCGCCCACCCGACAGGGCAGTATCAGGCAAGCCACTATTCCGAGGCGTCGCGCACAATGCCCCAAAGTCCCTCCCGTGAAAAGCCGTCCAGTGTGGGTCCGATGTCGTCGGCAAGGCTCGCAAGTTCGCTGTTTACCTCCCGCTTTTCCACCCGGCCCGGCATCATCGCCTCGGCCCCGGGGCGGGTCAACTTGATCGGCGAGCACACCGACTACAACGGCGGACCGGTGCTTCCGGTGGCGATCGAACGGCGTACCGCCATAGCAGCGCGGCTCTCCGCTGGATGGACGTTGACGTCCGACACCGATGAGTCGGTGCAGCAGGTCGAGATCGGCGCGTCCAGCCGGCAGATGTGGACCGATTACATCGTGGGGGTGGTGCGAGAGCTTCGGGAGCTGCGTGCGGCGCCGCCCGGAGCGGAGCTCGCCATTGCGACAACCCTTCCGATTGGTGCGGGCCTTTCCTCCTCGGC
>DASUVR010000312.1:0-3153 GCA_036378855.1 Gemmatimonadales bacterium
CCAGGCGGGTAGTACGGGTAGTAAATGGGCGGATAGGGGTAGACGGGAGGCCCGTACACCACGGCCGGACTGTAGGACGGTACGTAGATGACTTCCGGGTTTTGAGGCTGGATAACGATGACTTCCTTCTTCTCGACCACCTGGGTTGCCACCTTCTGCTGCTCGTTGGTCTCCAGGGTCCCCTTGTCCTTTGCCTTCTTGCGCATCCGCTGAACCGCGCTCATCACGTCGGCCTGCTGGGCCAGAAACGCGTTGCCCAGCTCAGTGGTCCATTGGATGTCGTCCCCCAGACGTTTGACCAGATCAGGGAGGGGGGCCATCGATTGAATGCTGGGGTCCCAGGGCTGCTTGGCCACGGAATCGGCCAGGGCCTTGTCCTTGAGTCCTGGGTTCTTGGCGAGCCACTGCTGCAGCTGGACGATCTCGAGCGGATAGGTAGAGGCGACGAGGGTCTGGGCCAGCAGCTCGTCGGGATACAGCGCGATGGGAGCCACCATGGCATCGAGTTGCTCAGGTGTCCTCACCTGAACCGAGTCAGTGGCCTTCTTCCCGGTATCGGCGGCGGCCTTCTTCCCGGTATCCGCACTGGCTTTCTTCCCGGCGTCTCCAGCCATCTTCGTCGGCTGCTGCTGGGCCGGGGCCGCCTTTTCCTGGGAGACAGCGCCCGGAACGCCGCCCAGAACCAGGTAGGCGCCCGAGAGGCAAAACAAGGCTCGCCCGACCTGCGCGAGCGCGCGGAGTTGTCGTGAAACCGGTTTCATGAATGGGGAGCTCCTCTCCGACCCAAACTCGGTCTCAACCGGCAGTGGCGCAACCTGACCAAAGGTTTAGGTCATTTCATCGTGGCCCGAAGTTCCAGAAGGGCACGGTCGAATTGGGCCACTCGGATCAGCCCCATCGTGGGATACTCGAGGTCCAGAATGAGGTATGTCGCTGCAGCGATGCTCAGGGAGAAGGCTATCATGTGCAGCCAACTTCGGCGCCCGGATCCCGCCATCCCATACCCCGCGAGGAGGGCTCCAAACAAGGCAACAAGGCCCAGCAGGACGTAGATGACCAGCGGTGGGTGGATCCGGGTAGCCAGTCTTCGCGCGGTCGAAATGTCGAACATCTCGTTCATGGGAGGCAGAATCAGCAGCATCCTTTGGGGTACTCCGCTTTCCGGCCCGCTGGCCGCTGCTGCCTTGGCCCAGACGGCATCAGCGGCCTCATCGGCCCGGGCGAATTCTTCAGCCGTCAGATCCGGCAACTTTCGATAAGCCGCAATACTGGCATCCACGTACCGCCGGAACCCGTCACGGATCTCGGGCTGAGCCTCCGGGGGTAGTATGTCGATGCGCTTCCATGCCGTGCCTATGGCATTGACCTCCTGCACCCTCAGATGACGCCGGTCATCAAAACGACTGGCCGCGCCGGAAAAGGTGAAGGCCAACATCAAGCCGAGCAGCCCGAAGACGGCGCCTTCTACCACGCCTAATCCGGCATGGGACCCGATCCCGTCCCGCGAGAGCTGCCGCAAGCCGACCCGTCGGCCCACTTCCATCAAGGCCAGCATGGCAACGAAGAAAGCCCCGGCAAGAAAGAGTATCAGGAACGTGAAATTCACGTCTCACCTCCTCGGGACGAACTGCCGTATGAAAAAGGGCGACAGAATCTTGGGATTCCGCCGCCCTTTGCGCCATCTAGCCCTTCGCACTATTCCGGGGTGGTGCTTTCCTCGTACGCCGGCTTGACCGGTGGAATGATCGGCTCGTCGGGGAACCCGATGACCGCGAGCACGATGCGATGGTGAATCGGATCGACCTCGAGCACCTTCAGATCGAGTGCCTGGCCTTCCTTCACCGCATCGCCCGGGTTCTCGATGTCGGCTACGCCGAGCTGCGACATGGGCACGAAGCCTTCGATGTCATTGCCCAGATCGACCACCACTCCCTTATCCATCAGCCGGACCGCGCGGCCCCGCAACTCCATGCCGATCGGATAGGTCTCGCCGATCTTAAGCCAGGGATCTTCCTCCGCCTGCTTGAGCCCGAGGGAGATCCGCTTGTTCTCGGCGTCGATGTTGAGGATGACCACGTCCACCGCGTCGCCCTTCTTGACCACCTCCGACGGATGCTGCACCCGCTTGGTCCAGGACATGTCGGAGATGTGGATCAGACCGTCGATACCGGGCTCGATCTCGACGAAGGCTCCGAAGCTGGTCAGGTTGCGGACCTTGCCGTTGATCCGGGTGCCCACCGGGTACTTGAGCGGCAGCACCATCCAGGGATCCTGCTCGGTCTGCTTCATGCCGAGCGAGATCTTCTCCTCCGCCTCGTCCACCTTGAGGACTACAGCCTCGATGGTCTCGCCGATGCTCACGATCTTCGACGGGTGCCGGACGTTGCGGGTCCAGCTCATCTCGGAGATGTGGACCAGGCCCTCGATCCCCGGCTCGATCTCGACGAACGCGCCGTAGTTGGTGATCGAGACGACCTTGCCCTGCACCCGGGTGCCGACCGGATACTTGGCGGCGACGTTCTGCCAGGGGTAGGACTGGAGCTGCTTCATGCCCAGGCTGATGCGCTCGCGCTGCCAGTCGATGTCGAGGATCTTGACCTCGACCTCGCGGCCGATCGCGACCATCTCGGTGGGGTGCGAGACCCGACCGTAGGACATGTCGGTGATGTGGAGCAGGCCGTCCACGCCGCCCAGGTCGATGAAGGCGCCGAAGTCGGTGATGTTCTTGACCACGCCCTTCCGCACCTGGCCTACGGCGAGCTCCTTCATCAGGTGCTCGCGCTTGTGGGCCCGCTCGTTCTCCAGGATCACGCGCCGGCTGACGACGATGTTCCGCCGCCGCTTGTTCAGCTTGATGATCTTGAACTCGTAGGTCTGACCCAGCAGCTCGTCGATGTTGGGCACCCGGCGGAGCGCGATCTGGCTGCCGGGGAGGAAGGCGTCCACGCCCATGAGATTCACCACCACGCCGCCCTTGATCTTCTTGACCAGGGTGCCTTCCACCGGCTGATCGCTCTCGTGGGCCACGCGGATCTTCTCCCAGACCCGCATGAAGTCGGCCTTCTTCTTCGAGAGGACGACGGCGCCTTCCTGGTCCTCCAGGTGCTCGAGGAAGACCTCGACCTCATCGCCCTCCTTGAGCGACTGCGGGTC
>DASUVR010000313.1:0-3828 GCA_036378855.1 Gemmatimonadales bacterium
GGCGAGCTCCAGCCGGGTTGGATTGAAGTCGCTGGCTATGACCAATGAGGCGCCGGCCGCCCGGGCAACACCCACCGCAAAGCACCCGATCGGGCCGCAGCCGAGCACCAGGACGGTGCTGCCGGGAACCTGCGCCTCGAGTACCGTGTGGACTGCGTTGCCCAGCGGATCCATGATGGCGCCGATCTCGGTGGGGATCCCGTCGAGTTTGATGACGTTGGAGGCAGGCATGACGATGAAGTCGGCGAAGGCGCCGTCCCGATCCACCCCGATGATCTGGGTCCGCCCGCAGAGATGGCCGTCGCCCAGGCGGCATTGCAGACAGTGTCCGCAGACGACATGACCTTCTGCGGTGACGAGATCGCCCACCGCGAGCAGGTTGTCCTGGGCCGCTTCCTGGCCCAGCTGGGTGATCCGGCCGGCAAACTCATGCCCAATCACGACTGGCGGCTTGAGCCGGTTGCTGGCCCAGCTGTCCCACTCCCAGATGTGAAGATCGGTCCCACAGACACCGGCGTGATGAACTTGAATCAGCGCTTCAGTCGGTCCGCAGGTGGGTACCGGCACCTCGCGGAGAACAATGCCGGGACCGGCGGACTCTTTGACCAGGGCGCGCATGGGGGAGGAATATAGGAAGCTGGGGAAAGGCGGGAAGGACGGGACGCACGGGAGGGTTCAATCCACTAACACCATCGCCGGCTCCACCCGCACCGCGCTGATCTTGAATTCGGCGATCTTGGCGTAAGGATCCAGCCGGGGGTTGGTGAGAAGGTTGGCGGCAGCTTCCCTGAAATGGAACGGAATAAAGATCTGTCCTCGAGCCTGACGATCGGAGAGGCGGGCTCCGATCAGCATCGAGCCGCGGCGGGAGGTGACGCGGACCGTGTCTCCCTCAGCAATCCCCAGCTCGAGGGCATCGCGCGGGTTGATGTCCACGACAGGAACCGGCTCGCGCGAGTCCAGTCCGGTCGAGCGCCGAGTCATGGTGCCCGTATGCCAATGGTACATCTGGCGGCCGGTGTTCATGATGAATGGATATTCGTCGTCGGGTAGCTCCTCGGGGGCCACGTACTCTACGGGAATGAAGATCCCCTTGCCATCTCCGGTGGGGAACGCATCGGCAAAGAGGAATGCCGTGCCGTTGGACTCGCGGCTGAGGACGGGATACTGGAGTCCGCTGCCTTGCAGTCCCTGGTAGGTGACGCCTCGCCAGGAGGGGGTCACTGAAGCGATCTCCTCCATCACCGCCTCAGGTCCCGACCAGGTTGTTCTGAGACCCAGACGATTGCTGAGGTCGATCAGAATATCGAGGTCCCGTCTGGCCTCCCCTGGCGGCTCGAGTGCGGCCCGAGCCAGCTGGATCCGGCGCTCCGTGTTCACGTAGGTGCCCGTTTTTTCCGCGAAGGAGGAACCGGGGAGCACGACATCGGCCCAACGAGCGGTCTCGGTCAGGAACAGGTCCTGTACCGCCAGGAACTCGAGACACCGTACCCATTCCTCCGCATGAGCGATGTTCGGGTCGGAAATCACCGGGTTTTCACCCATGATGTAGAGACCGCGAATCGGGCTGTCCTCCCGGGTCATCTCGGTCACCATCATGCCGTCTTCCAGCGACAGCGTTTCCTCGGGTAGTCCCCACGCCTTGGCGTACTCCGCACGGTTGGCAGGCTGGGAAACCGGCCGGTAGTCGGTATAGGCAAAGGGAATGCTCCCAACATCGCTGGCGCCCTGCACGTTGTTCTGCCCCCGAATCGGCATCATCTGAGCACCCCACTTCCCGATCATTCCGCAGGCCAGCAGCAGATTGAGCAGGCTTGCCACGATATCGGTGCCGGTGGCGTGCTGGGTGAGCCCCATGGCCCAGAGTGTCGAGGTGCGGGGCCCCCGAGCATACATCTCCGCAGCCTGGCGGATGGTCTCCCCGGGAATGCCGGTGATCTTCTCGCCCATCTGCAGGGTGTAGGGGCGCACCGCGGCCGCGACTTTGTCGAACTCCCGGGTGCGTTGGGCAATGAAGGTGGGATCGGTAAGGCCGGCGTCGATGATGTGATGCAACATGGTATTGAACAGGACCACATCGGTGCCGGGAAGCATCTGCAAATGGATGTCGGCCAGCTGGGCGAGCTCGACCCGGCGCACGTCGGCGACGATCAGCTTGGCGCCCCGGGCCACGGCGCGCTTGATCAGCGCACCGAACACCGGATGGGACTCGGTAGTGTTCGCGCCCGCGATGAAGATGACGTCGGTGGCCTCTTCGATCTCGCGCATGGAACCCGAAGCGGCCGCCGTGTTGAGCGCCCGGTTCATCGCCGACACCGAGGTGCTGTGACACAGCCGGGTGCAGTGGTCCACGCTGTTGGTCCGGAACGCGCCTCGGACCATCCGCATGAACGCGTAGTTGTCCTCATTGCTGCACTTGGCCGACGAGAGCGCGCCCAGAGCGCGAGGCCCGTGCTGATCGCGAATCCTCAGGATCTCCTGGGCGGTGAGACTCAGCGCCTCTTCCCAGGTTGCCTCCCGGAAGGCGCTGTACCAGCCCGCCGGCGTAGCCACGCGGTCGCGCACGTCATCATCGCCCAGCCGCGGAACGCCAGTGAGCGGCGGCTTCCCTATCTGGCGGAGCGGCGGCCTGGGCTTCTTCCGCTCGCCCATCTCCTCGATGGTGAGCCAGGGCCCTTCCCTGCGCCTAGGCCACTCACCGGTCCAGACCCAACGGCCGTCCTGGAACATCCAACCCTTGCGGATGAGAGGCGCGGTGAGCCGGTCCCGGTGCTGGGGAAAGTCGTAGCCGAAACGTCCCTTGACGCAGGTAGAGCCCTGGTTGGGCGTGGCCTCCTCGATCCAGGGCGAAGTGACCCGCATGACGGTGTCGTTCTTGACGTGGAGATCGAGCTGACATCCCACGGCGCAGTACGGACACACCGACCGGACCACCCGGTCCGGTTCGCGGAGCGCGTCACTGCCGAAACGTTGTTTGGGAATGAACTCGAAGATGGCGCCGGTGGGACAGACTCGTACGCACTCGCCACACCAGGTACAGCCGGCATGGTCTGGGTTTCCGTCGCCGCCCACGATGATCTGAGCATGTTCGCCCCGCATAGCGACGTCGAGAACCCCTACCTCCTGGATGTCCTCGCAGGCACGCACGCAGCGGGTGCACAGGATACACGTGCTCATGTCATGCTGAATCATCACGTCGCCGGGCCGCTCGTCCCCGGTGCGAAGAGGCAGCTCGTGGTGGGAGCGCACCGGCACGCCGTACTGCACCACATAGCGCTCGAATTCGTTTCGGGGATACGACCCCACCCCATTGCCTCCGCCGACCTCGCCGGCGGACCCAGTACCGCCGTTCGATCCGTTACCGCCGTTCGATCCGTGAGGAGCTCGGTGGAGCAGGTGCTCGCCGGGATAGCGCTCCAGCAGGAAATCGAGCACGCCACGCCGGCTGTCCACCGCAGGTTTGGACTCGGTTTCGACCACCATGCCGTCAGCCGCGGGCGTAGCGCAGGCCGGCAGCAGTTTGTTCTGCCCCTGAACCGAAACCAGGCAGATCCGGCAGTTCCCGACGATAGGCAGCTTGGGATACCAGCACAGCGTCGGGATATCGATACCCACAGTGCGCGCCGCTTCCAGTATGGTGGCGCCGGGTTCGAAGGGGATGGATTTGCCGTTGACCGTCAGGGTAGGCATTGCAACCGTTTCGAGGTGTTGATAAGTCGAGTTTAGACGGGTATGGAGGGAGGTGCAAGTCAGTCGCCAGGCACCAGTCCTCAGTCGCAAGCTGAAATCCTCCTGCCAGCGACTGAAGACTGGCGGCTGGTATCTGGC
>DASUVR010000314.1:0-8074 GCA_036378855.1 Gemmatimonadales bacterium
CCGGCAATGACCGGGTGCCCACGACCGAAGCAGGGTGGCACTGCCACCTGACCGCTTCGAAGCCAGGACCCGGCTGCGCTGCGGCATCGGGCCGGCAGGCTCAGGGTGGAAGGGCCTCAGCCCCTCACTTACAGGGCGGGAACCTAGCGGCTAACCCGAGGAGTGTCAACGGAAAGCTGGGCCGCGGGCTCGGGCGCGGTGCTGATCTCGCGCAGCTCGATTCCCTTCCCTTCGCGCACCGGCCGGCCCATGGCCACCCGGGGATCGTGCTCGAAGATCATACGCCAGCCCCCGGCCACCGCTTCCGCCAGAAAAGCCCGCTTGCTTTCCAGGGTTCGCAGCGGCTCCAGGTCGTATCCCATGATCCAGGGAAGCGGCAGATGGGCCGTGGTGGGAAACAGGTCGCCCACGAAGGCCGCGGTCTCGCCGCCGCTCTCGATCAACAGCACCTGGTGCCAGGGCACGTGCCCAGGAGTCACTCGGGCCCTGATACCCGGAAGGATCTCGCCGTCGCCCTCCAGCAGCCGCCAGCGGTCGGCTGCCGCGACGGGGTCGAAGTTATGGGGCAGGTAGCTGGCCCGGGTGCGCTCGTTGGTGTGCCGGGCAAACTCCAGCTCGCCGCGCTGCACCACGTAGGTAGCGTTGGGAAACGTCATCCGGATGTGGCGGCGGGGATCGTTCTCCAGATCGGGATCCATGGTGGTGTTGCCGCCCGCGTGATCGAAATGCAGGTGGGTGTTGATCACCCACTTCACATCCCGGGGAAGAAAGCCGGCAGAGGCCAGCGCGTCCTCCAGCTGAGTGGCCCCCTCCAGTCCCTGATTTTCCACGCCGTAGATGTCCAGGAACCTGGTGTCTTCCTTGTTACCCAGGGCGGTATCGACGAGGACCAGCCCGTCGGGATGCTCCACCAGCACACACCGCATTGCCAGGGGAATGCGGTTGCGGTCATCCGGCTCGATCCGGGTCTTCCAGAGTGTCCGCGGCACGACCCCGAACATCGCTCCACCATCCAGCCGCTGCCGGCCGCCTTCAAGCGTGTGGCAGCGAAGCCGTCCTATGGTGAACGACTGCTGGAGGGTCAATTCAGCTCCTCCTGGCAGGAATCCTCTCGGGGAGGCGTGGGCATGGCGCTCCGCCGGCGGCGACGGCGGCGGGAGCGGCGAGACTCGATCGCGGCCAGATCGTGCAGCGTACGGGCACCCTCTTCCCGGGCCAGCAGCAGCAGGCGCGCCAGCAGCTCGGCTGTCACCAGCGCGTCACCGCCGGCCCGATGCCGGGCGTTGTTGCGGAAGCCGAAGAATCGGCACAGGTTGTCCAGCCCGCAGGAACGCACGCCCTTCACCAGGCGGCGGGCGAGCCGAACAGTACAGAGCCGGGTACCTCCCAGGGTGAGGTCCCGGGAGCGCTGCAGCTCGGCGCTGACGAAGCTCCAGTCGAACCGGGCATTATGAGCCACGAAAACCTTCCCCGACAACACCGCCAGGATCCGCTCGGCCAGTTCGGCAAACCGGGGTGCGTGACGAACCATCTCGTCGGTGATGTTGGTGATGGCGCAGACGGCACGAGGGATGGGGCGCTCCGGGTTCACCAACGATTCGAACACGATCTCGCGCCGGCTCCCGTGAACGACCGCCACGGCGATCTCGGTGATCCGGTCGCCGAACCCGGCTCGCGCGCCGGTTGTCTCCACGTCCACCACGGCAAAGGCGCAGTCATCCAGGAGTGGAGATCCCTGAGCCTCGGGGACGAGAGACCAGCGCCCATCCTCCAGCAGCCGCACTCGCGGGTCCGCCCCCAGTAGAGCGAAGGCCAGCCGGTCGCATATCGCCGCCGGCGCGTTGAACAGTCCGAGGATATCGCGGCAGAGCGCGGAGGGAGCCCGGGGACCACTATGCAGTTGGAGCAGGACTCGCTCGAGGAGGGTGCTGTCCGGATAGGCGGAGGTGCCGATCACAACGGCTCCCGGCGGAGCGGCAGTGACATGCAGCGTGGTCCCCCGCCCCCGCGGGCCAGCTCGCTGCCTTCGATCGTGATCACCGTGCGGTGCTTGGCGTCGGTCCAGTCGTCGAACGCCAGAAAATTCGCGGCGGGCAGTACCCGAAATCCCGCCGCCACCAAGGCGCACAGGGTCTGCTCGTTTCGGCGATAGCTCACCAGCGTACCCGGCCGGACCGCCAGGAAATTGCAGGCCGAGCTCCACTGCTCCCGCTCCTGATTGATCCGGCGCTCACCGCCGGCAAATATCGGCTGGAGCGGCAATCCGACCTGGCGGAGGGCCGCGAAGAAGTCCGGCTCTTCCGCCACGCCCTCGGTGCCTTTCCGACGGTGAATGACCGGCAGCCGCTCGGGACCCACGAAGAACGGCGGATACACCACGCACAGCTCCTGGTCGACCTGGCTGAAGATCATGTCGAGGTGAATGGCGGTAGGCGCCTTCGGCATGACGACCACCAGTACGTCGGTGACCTGGCCCTGCTGGAAGACAGTATCGCACAAGGTGTCCAGCGCCGCCGGCGAGGTGCGCTCGCTGAAGCCCACGACGAGAAGGTCAGGGCGGAGATAGTGGACGTCACCGCCTTCCAGCGTGTAGTTGCTGCGCCGCTCTTCCGAGCCGTCGTACAGCAGTCCGGAGTTGGCCAGTTCGGGATGAAACCGGAAGAGCGCCTTGATCAACAGCTCCTCGGTCCAGCGCACGCCGTATCGCATAGAGCCGACCACCACGTGGTCGCCGATCACCATGCCGATGTCCCGGGGGAAGAACAGATTCGGGAGCGGCGGGAAGGCAAAGCCGACTTCGTTGAGAGCTCGGGCGATCGGGCCGCTCTCCTCCTCCGTCCCCTCGATGAGCATCTGGACTATCTCTTCGGCCGGCAGCGCGCTGAGCCGCTGGCCCAGCTCGTCCGAGGGGACCACGTCCATGGTCTTGCTGATCAGGAAATCGCGGGCGTCTTGTTCGTGGAGGATCTCGGTGAGCAGATCCCGGACGTGATAGACCCGGGAAAACCGGCGGAGCACGGAGACGAACTGGCGATGCTCCCGCTGGGCAATCTCCAGGTCGATGATGTCGTCGTAGAGGTAGTCCTCGCGATTGCCCGGCGTGACCGCCTCCAGCTCACGACCAGGCGTGTGGACGAGGACCGTTTGCAGCGGCCCGATTTCAGAGGTGACGTGAACGGACATACCACAAACTATTCGGAGACCCGGAGGCAGTGGTAGTGACCATCCACTGCGGACGACTGACGAACATCGCGGCGGCGCTGAGGGTGTCTCGCCGAACGACTGCGTTCTTTTGTCGGGAGGCGAGGCCCCTCAGTGCCGCGGGGCCAGGCAAACAGCTCCGATGCAGGTTTGAAGCCGCCTAGTGTGAGGAAGCAGTAGTTGTCGCTCCGGGTCCTCTAAGCACTTTGCCTGGCAAGGCGCCCGTGGCCTTCCCCTCCGCGATCACCGGCACCCCGTTGACCAGGACCCAGCGCATGCCTTCGCTCAGCTGGTTGGGTTTTTCGAACGTGGCAACGTCTCTTACGCTGTCCGGATCGAAGACCACGATGTCGGCCCACATTCCCGTCTTCAGCACGCCGCGGTCGGCGATGTGCATCCGCTGGGCCGGGAGCGAGCTGAACTTCCGGATCGCATCCTCGAGACTGAGCCGCTTCTCCTCCCGCACATACTTGCGCAGGATCCGGGGAAAGGTGCCGTATGCCCGCGGGTGCGGGTGCTCCTGTCCCAGGATGCCATCCGGCGCGGTGCCCTCCGAATCGTTGTTGATCGAGACCCAGGGTTGCCGCAGCGCCAGGGTCACGTCCCGTTCATCCATGCCGAATACCGCTACCGAGGTGAACGCGCGGTCGGCGATCAGCAGGTCCAGCAAGGCATCGAGTGGGTCCACCCGCTTCTCCCGTGCGATCGCGCCCAGCGTCTTCCCCTGGAGCGGCAGCAGCTCGGGATTCTGCACCGCCCCAATCAGAATGGCATCGGGATTGGAGATCTCCTGCCAGGCGTTGTTCTCCCACGAGCCCTGTGTCTCCATATCATGGCGGATCTTTTTCCGGGTTGCGGGGTCTTTCATCCGCTGGATCAGCTTGTCGGTACCGCCATCATGGGCCCAGGGCGGAACCATAGCCGAAAGCGAATTGAACCAGGCGGTATAGGCATAGGTGTCGGCCGCAATATCCACTCCCGCTTTCCGGGCCGAATCGACCTTTGCGATGACTTCACCCATCCGGCCGAAGTTCCGTTTGCCGGCAACCTTGATATGCCAGATCTCGACCGGCAGCCGGGCCTCGCGCCCAATCCGGATGGCTTCGTCCAGGGCGGGTAGTACGTCATCCGACTCGGATCGCATGTGAGTGGCATAGCTTCCGCCATACCGGGCGGCCTCTTTGGCCAGGGCAATCAGCTCGTCGGTTTTAGCGTACGGCGCCGGCGGGTATTGCAGGGACGTCGATAGGCCCATCGCTCCGTCTTCCATCGCTTCCCGGACGAGTCGGCGCATCTGTTCCAGCTCCGCCGGCGTCGGCGCTCGATCGTCGTCTCCGATCACCATGCGGCGCACCTGCGTGGCGCCCACATAGTCACCCACGTTGATCCCGATCTTCTGGCGCTCGAGCCGGGCAAAGTACTGGCCCAGTGTGTGCCAATCGGGGGTGATCTTGAGATGGTCGTAGTCCAGACGATCCGTAGCGATGATCCGGGCGTTCAACGGAGCTGCGCTACTCCCCTCTCCAGTGAACTCGGTGGTGATCCCCTGAAAGATCTTCGACGGCAGGTCGGGCCTGACCAGAATGGTCAGATCCGACTGGCCCAGCATGTCGATGAAGCCGGGTGCCACAACCATGCCGTGGGCATCGATGGTTTTTCCCGCCTTGGCGCCAAGCACCGGCCCAACGGCGGCGATCCGGCCATCGCGGATGGCGATGTCACCCGCATACCAGGGGGACCCGGTCCCATCGACGATGTGGCCGTTCCGAATCACCACGTCATACGGTTTTTGCTGGCAGGCGAGAAGGGCCGGGAAGATGCAAGCGAACAGGGTCAGAAGCAGCGGCATGGGTAGTAGATCCTTCGCTTCGCTCAGGATGACAGAAGGGGCTCGTGATGACAGAAGGGGGCTCGTGATGACAGAAGGGGCTCGGGACGACAGAAGGGGGCTCAGGATGAGAGAAGGGGAGCTCAGGATGACAGGATGAGGTCTCAGGATCTGCTCGTGACACAATGATTTGTACTCGTCGACTTCCGACTCGTGACTCGTAACTCGTGACTCGTGACTCGTGACTTCCCGATCGTGACTTCTGACTGACGACTGGCGACTGGCGACTGATGACTGGCGACTGATGACAGGCGACTGGCGACTGGTCACTCGCGACTTCTGACTCCTGACTCCTGACTCCCGACTCCCACCTACCGACTCGCCAGCGCGTAACTCAGCGTCTCCAGCTCGAGGGCGAGATTCACCGTCTTGACCACCACATCGTCCGGCACCGAGAGCTGCACCGGCGCAAAATTCAGAATGGCTTTGATCCTGAGCGTCACCAGCCGGTCGGTGACGGCCTGGGCCACATCGGCGGGGACCACCAGCACCGCCATATCTACCGGCCGGTGCTGCAGCTCCTTCTCGAGATGCCCGATGTCCAGCACCGTCAGCCCGTTCCATTGCCGCCCGACCTTGGTGGGATCGCTGTCAAAGATGGCCACGATGTCGAAGCCCCGCTGCTTAAAGCCCCGGTACTGCACCAGCGCACTTCCGATCTTCCCTGCCCCGATCATCCCCACCCGGTAGCGCCGCTTCAGGCCGAGGATCTCTCGCAGCCGATCCGCCAGCTCCGGCACCGGATATCCCAACCCCCGTTTGCCAAACGATCCGAAGAACGAGAGATCCTTGCGGACCTGAGCCGAGGTGGTGCCCCCTCGTGAGGCCAGGGCGCCGGAGCTCACGGTGCCGATGCCCTGCCCTTCGAATTCTTCCAGAAAGCGGAGATACAGCGACAGACGACGGACGGTGGACTCGGCGACTTTGCGCATGCAGCGGCTGACTTTATGTGAAATGTTTCACAAAGTTATCGTCTAAGCCACCCTCCGTCAACGAGCACCCGGTGCAATCTCACGAACTCCTCCGGGCTCAGCGTTTCGGGCCTTGCGGTGGGATCGGCCGCGGCACGCTCCAGGTGTTGCCCGACCTGATCGGCCGGCCACCCGGTGAGCTCTCGAAGGCCCCGGAGCAGCTGCTTCCGCCGGAACCCGAACAAGCCTACGACCATCGCCCGAAAACTGTTCTGCTGTTCCATCGGGATCAGCGGCCGATCCAGCGGGGTCAGACGAAGCACCGCGGAATCGACTTTCGGTCTGGGCTGGAAGGCGCCGGCCGAAACGGTAAACAGGCGCTCCGCCTTGGCTACGGCCTGCACTCCGACGCTGAGCGCTCCATACGCCGATGTGCCGGGACGAGCGGTCACCCGGTCGGCCACCTCCTTTTGAACCAGAAACACGATGCGACGCGGGATCGGTGGAGTAAGCGCCTTGTCCAGCAGCGGTGACGTGATGTTATACGGAATGTTTCCGGCGACGAGATAGGGCCCCCCAGCCACGCTCCCCCAGTCGACCTTCAGCGCGTCGGCCTCGACCAGCTCGACCGAAGGAAATCGCGCGCGCAGCGGAGCGATCAGGTCCCGATCTTTCTCGATGGCGATCAACCGAGCGGCTCGACCTACCAGCGCAGCAGTGAGGCCGCCGGGGCCAGGGCCGATCTCGAGTATGGTGTCGTCCGGCCGGGCCTCGAGCGCGTCGGCAATCCGCGCCAGGATGCCGGGGTCGGTAAGGAAGTGCTGACCCAGGCGACGCTTCGCCCGGGGCACGTCAGATCCGCATGATCAACAGGGTGCGGTCATCGATCGGCTCGCCACCGAAGGACTCGGCCTCTGCCAGTGCGGCGTTGACGATCGACTCCACCGATTCGGTGCGGTGCGCGGTGAGACTGTCGAGCAGCCGCTGCTCGCCGTACGCCTCACCGGCGTCGTTGCGAGCGTCCACCAGGCCGTCGGTCCAGAGCGCCAGCAGGTCATCTCCGGGTGTCCATGACACCTGGCGCCGTTGGATGGTACCCATCGCGGCAAGGCCGAGAGGGGGCGCCGTAGCCTCGAGCCGCTCCGGTGGGCCCGTGCGCGGAATCCGGAATGCATGCGGGTGGCCCGCGCTCGCGTACGACAGCCGGCCGCCCGCGGGATCGAGCACGCCGTAAAACACGCTGAAATGCATCTCCGTCTTGGCCAGCTCGGTGGCCAGGCTGTCGAGCAGTGCGGTGAGCGTCTCGTCCGGCGTGCTCTCGGCGGCGGCGTGGATGCCCGCGGCCGACATCACCAGGGCCATCACCAGAGCGGCGGAGAACCCGTGCGAGGCCACGTCGCCCAGCATGACTCCCACGCGGCCCCGGCCTAAACGACTGAAAGTGTAGAAGTCACCGCCGACTGAGTCGGCCGGAAGACAGCGGGCCGCTACCTCGGCGTCTCCCTGAAGCACGGAAGGCGACGGAAGCAGCTTCAGCTGGAGATCGTGCGCCAGCTCCAGCTCTCGCTGCAGCCGCTGCTGCTGCAGGTCTCGATCGACCAACCGGGCATTCTCGACCGCGGCGCCGATCTGGTTGGCCACCGCACTGACCAGCTTCCGGTCGTCCAGGGTAAAACGATCTCCCCCGATCCGGTCGGTCAGGTTGATGACGCCAACGCAGCGGAGCCCGGCGCCGTCGGTGCCATAGCAGATAGGCACGCTGATGAACGAGTGACCCCGGTACCCGCGGGCATCTCCGCACTCGGGTGCTACTGAGTCGGGATTGGTGGGGTCGAAGGTGATGATTCGCTGCTCCCGAAAGACCCGGGCAGCCACCGAGCATCCGTCATCCACTTCAACCGGATCCAGGTTGTCCGCAGCAAAGCCCCGGGCCGCAACGGTTCGAAGGGTGTCGGTGGAATCCTCATAGACCATGATCGACGCCCGGCGGGCACCCACCACCGCGCTCACCTCCCGCACGATAACCTGCGCGGCCTCCTCCAGCCGCACGGTGCGTCCCAGGATTTCGCTGATG
>DASUVR010000315.1:0-3817 GCA_036378855.1 Gemmatimonadales bacterium
GTCGGCGAGCCCCTGCCGCACTCGCAAGCGCTGCTCCTGAGCTCCACCAATCAGCCGTGCGGGATAAATGAAATTGGAGAGATAGTTCTGCGCACGCCTTTTCGGACTAGGGGATACATCAACGCTCCAGAGGAACAAAGCCAGCAATTTATCGCCAACCCCTTCACCGACGATTTGCGCGATGTGCTGTATCGCACCGGCGACCTCGGGCGCTACCGGCCTGATGGCAACCTCACGGTCCTGGCCCGTCTTGATCATCAGGTCAAGATCCGGGGCGTGCGGGTGGAGCCCGGTGAGGTCACCGCAGTGCTCGCCGCCCACCCCCGGGTGTCTGCCTGCGCCGTGATCGCCAGACCGGACCGCCAGGGAGAAACTGTGCTGGTCGCGTACGTGGCACCGAAGGGCGCACAGTTGGGCGCGACCGAGCTGCGGACTTTCCTCGCCGACCGGCTACCGGCGGTGATGATTCCCTGGGCTTTCGTCTTTTTGTCCCACCTTCCACTGACTCCCAACGGCAAGCTCGATCGCAGAGCGCTGCTCGAGCATGACCAGGGTAACGCTCTATTGGAGCAGCCGTACATCGCACCGCGGACCCCTATCGAGGCCCTGCTGGCCCAGATGTGGGCCGACGTGCTTCGAGTGCCCCGGGTCGGGGTGGATGACGACTTCTTCGACTTGGGAGGGCACTCGTTGAAGGCCACCCAGCTCGTCGCGCGTGCCCGTGCCGCCCTGGGCATCGAGCTCCCGCTGCGCGCCATCTTCGAAACGCCGACAGTGGCAGGCCTCTCGCTCACGGTTGCGCGTCGCCTGATCGCAACCGCGGAACCGACCAATGAGTGATGATGTGAGCCGAGACGTCGCAGGTCTGAGCCTGGCTCAGCGTACCGAGCTGGAACTGCGACTCTTACGCGGTCGGGCTGCCACCTTGAACGATCAGGTTATTCCCCGGCGCGATCCCGCAGCCTCCATTCCACTGTCGTTTGCACAGCAGCGTCTCTGGTTTCTCGACCAGCTTCACCCGGGCCGATCGACGTACAACCTCGCCCGCAGGATCCGGATGAGAGGCGTCCTCGACGTCGAGGCATTGCGTCGTTCGATCGATGGCATCGTGGACCGCCATGAGAGTCTACGCACCACCATGGTAGCGGTCGACGGGATCCCGCAGCAGATCGTCGCCTCTTCGCTCCGGATTCCTCTCCCGGTCACAGATCTCAGTGCTCTACCGGATCGAGAGACACAGGTACAGCGACTTGCGGTGGAAGAAGTTCGCCGACCGTTCGATCTTGCACGAGGGCCACTCCTCAGGGCTGCACTCTTTCGGCTGGAGCCTGCAGAGCACCTCCTGGTCCTGACGGTGCACCACATTGTCAGCGACGCCTGGTCGCTGGGCATCATTTTTCGTGAGATCGGCGCACTTTACCAGGCATACATTCGCGACGAGCCCTCCCCACTCCCGGACTTGCCGCTTCAGTACGCGGATGTCGCCACTTGGCAGCACCGCACGCTTCAAGGCAAAAAGCTGGAGCGCGAGCTGGGCTATTGGCGCGAGCAGCTCAAAGGCGTGCCGCCGGCTCTGGAGCTGCTCACTGATCGGCCCCGGCCGCCGGTTCAGAGTACCCGGGGAGCGAAACAGTCAATCACTATACCCAAGCGGGTAAGCGAGGCCCTTAAGGAGCTGAGCCGCGCTGAGCGGGTGACGCCTTTTACCACCCTGCTGGCTGCCTTTCACACCCTGCTTAATCGCTATACGTGCCAGCAGGACATCGTTGTTGGCTCACCCATCGCGGGTCGAACGCAGGCAGAGACCGAAGGTCTGGTTGGCTTCTTCGTCAATACATTGGCGCTGCGCCTGGACTTATCAGGGGATCCCACCTTCATCGAGCTGCTGCACCGGGCCCAGGAGATGGCATTGGGCGCCTTCGCTCACCAGGATCTTCCATTCGAGAAGCTGGTCGAGGAGCTCCAGCCGGAGCGAGATCTCCGTCATACGCCGGTTTTCCAGGTCGCTTTGGCTTACCAGAACTTTCCCTCGCACAAACTAGAGCTCCCCGGACTGACACTGCAGTCCGAGACGACGGAAACCGGGAATGCCAAGTTCGACCTCATGCTGTACACCTGGCAGCGGGCGGACGGCCTCCGGGCGGTGCTCGAGTACAACATCGATCTCTTCGAAGCCGGCACGATCATCCGCATGCTGAGTCATTTCGAGACCCTGCTCGAGAGCATTGTCTTCGACCCGAATCAGCGGCTTTCCCGGCTGCGGCTTCTCTCGCAGGAGGAAGAGCACCAGCTGTTGCGCGAGTGGAACGCCACCGCCTCAGATTTTCCGGATGATCAACCAATTCATCGTCTGTTCGAGGAGCAGGCGGCGCGAACCCCACAGGCTGTTGCGGTGCAAGTGGGAGATCAGCGGATTACCTACCGTGAGCTCGACAGACGAGCCAACCAGCTGGCCCACTATCTCCGAGCTCACGGAGTGGCTCCCGAAGTCCGAGTGGGAGTTTGCCTGGATCGCTCGCTCGACCTCGTAGTGGCCTTGCTGGGCGTCCTCAAGTCGGGCGGCGCATATGTCCCATTGGACCCAACCTACCCCCAGGACCGCATACGGCTCCTGATGCAGGATGCCCAGGTTGCAGTGCTGATAACTGATGACAGTCTGCCAGCGGTGCAGGGACAATCCGAGCGGGTTGCGATTGTCCGACTCGATCGGGAGCTCGCATCTATCTCCCGGGAATCCGACCAGCAGGTTCAGAGCGGCGTCAATCCGGCCAACCTGGCTTATGTCATCTACACGTCCGGATCGACCGGCACCCCCAAGGGCGTAGCGATTACCCATCGGAACTCGGCGGCGTTCCTGACCTGGGCTAAGCAAATCACGCCGGCGGCGGCCGGGACACGAGTCCTGGCTACAACTTCCATCAGCTTCGATCTCTCAGTCTACGAGATCTTCGGCACCCTGAGCTGGGGTGGCACGATCCTTCTCGTGGGGAGCGCGCTCGAGCTGCCGGACGTCCCCAAGCTCAGGGCTTCGGGTGCGGCCACGTTGTTGAACACAGTCCCCTCAGCAGCCACGGCACTCGTAGGGCTGAGGGCCATCCCCACCGGGCTCGTGCAGATGAATTTGGGCGGGGAGGCGGTAACCCGAACGCTGGTTGACGACCTGTACGCTGCCGGGGTGGGCAACGTGTTCAACCTTTACGGGCCAACCGAGACCACCACCTACTCTACGGCTACCCATCTCCCTCCAGGGGAAACGGGTGTGCCCGGGATCGGCCGCCCAATCGCGAATACCCGCGCATACGTCCTCGATCGAGAGTTGAAGCCGGTACCCATCGGTGTCCCCGGCGAGCTCTATCTGGGAGGAGCCGGCGTTGCCCGGGGATATCTGGGGCGAGCAGGCTTCACGGCCGAGCGCTTCGTACCCGACCCTTTCGGGCCACTAGTCGGATCTTCTTCGGGAGAGCGTCTGTACCGAACCGGAGACAGAGTGCGTTGGCGCCCAGATGGCACGCTCGAATTCCTCGGCCGCCTGGACCAGCAACTCAAGTTGAGAGGCTTCCGGATCGAGCCCGGTGAGGTCGAGAGCATCCTGGAACAGCACCCAGCCGTGCGTACCGCCGTCGTGATCGCGCGAGCCGACACGCCTGGCGATATGCGTCTCGTTGCCTACGTCGTCGCCGACCGCGGGCGGGCCGACTTGGCGCAACTTCGTGGCTTGCTGGAGCACCATCTGCCTGAGTACATGGTCCCTGGCGCCATAGTGATACTGGATTCACTTCCGCTGATGCCGAACGGGAAGCTCGACCGCGCAGCTCTT
>DASUVR010000316.1:0-29633 GCA_036378855.1 Gemmatimonadales bacterium
CGCTGAGGTTGCTGTACCGCTGGCACTCGGGATACTTCCACATTCACCCGCATAGACACGGCTCGCTGCTCCACGTTCACAGCCACCATCATGACGCCCCGCACCAGACGGGAACGGGCGAGCACAGCCACGAGCACGGAACCGCTCTGGACCGGTCTCCCGCCGCGTCATTCGGGATTGGACTGGTACACGGAATTGGCGGGTCGGCTGGGATTGGGATCCTGCTGATCGGGACGGCGAGCGGCAAGGCAGTCGGGGTGCTGGCCCTAGTGGTATTTGCGGCGGCGACGGCCGTGTCGATGTCGCTGCTCTCGGTGACTTTCGCCTACACTCTGGCCCGGGGCCCCCTACGCCGACGGTTTCCCGAGCTGATACCTCTGCTCGGCTGCGCCGGCGTGGTGTTTGGGCTCTGGTATTCGCTGGGCGCCCTCCAGGGACACCTCTAAACTGAGCTACTTGTGGCTCAGGGAGTACACGTAGGCCGCCACCGCCTTCACTTCATCATCGCTGATGGTGCTGCCACCGCGGGGCGGCATTACGATGCCGCTCTTCGACTCCTCCTTCGGAACACCCTTGGTCACCTGGGCTACGATCTCCTCGTAGCTGCCCTTGCTGTGGATCCATTCGGCGTCGGTCAGGTTAGGACCCACTGAGCCCTGCGCATTGGTTCCGTGGCAGGCGTAGCAGTTGCCTGGGCCGTGAAAGATCTTGTCGCCCTGGGCGATCAGCTCGGGGCTCGGAGCAGCGGACGACGCACCGGCCGGAGGGCTCTTGGGGCTGCTGTTGTTTTCGGGAGTGCTCTGGGCAGCGAGCGGAGCTGCGCCCAGGATAGACGTGGCAATCAACGCCAGAACGAACTGGGGGTTCATGATCGGTTCCTCAGGGGGAGGTCAGACTCCGATTTAGCATACGCGCGTATTGGCATTGGTCAAGCAGGGCAGGCTCAGGGTTCCGGGGGCAACGGCTTGATCTCGACCCGGCGGTTGGCCGCGCGGCCCTGGGGCGTGGTATCTGGAGTGCGTGGTACGGTGGCCCCATAGCCTCGGGCAACCATCTGCTGAAACGGCACACCCTTGGCCACCAGGTAGTTGCGGACAGCCTCCGCTCTCAGGGTGGACAGATGCTGATTGTCCGCCGGAGTGCCCCCGTTGTCTGTGTGTCCCCCGATTTCCACCCGAAGCTTGGGGTTGGCCTGCAGCACCTTGGCGATCGAGTCCAGCTGCACGTAGGAGCCCGGCTGCATGCGGGCACTGCCCGACTCGAAACTTACCCCCTCGAGAACAAAGGGGGCCGCCGCCGCTGCAGCCGGCGCAGGCGTAACCCGGGACGGTGGAGGCGGGGCGGCCGAGCTATCGGGGGGTGCGGCGTTGGACTGGATCCTCGGTTGCTGCCCGGCCACACAGCCACGCGAGTTCACGGTTGCGCCTATCGGCGTACGGGGGCAGCGGTCCAGGCCGTCCAGCACTCCATCGGCGTCCTCATCACCGGGGCAGCCCAGGGCGTCCACTGTGGCTCCCTTGGGGGTTGCCGAGCAGCGGTCCAGCCCGTCGGCGATCCCGTCCCCATCGCTATCCCGGGGACAGCCGCTGGAGTCTACCAGAACACCAGCAGGGGTATCGGGACACTTATCGATGCCGTCGGCGATGTTGTCGCCATCGCTGTCGCGAGTGCAGCCGGCCGCGTCGACAGTAGCTCCGGGCGGCGTGCTGGCACATCGGTCAATGCCATTGGGAACGCCGTCGCCGTCGTTATCCGCTGGACAGCCAAAGTCATCGACCTGTGCGCCTGCGGGCGTTGCGGCGCAGCGATCACGGTTATTCAGGACTCCGTCGGCATCGCTGTCTGGAATGGGCTTGCTGCCGAGCATAAAGCTCAGGCCGACATTCAGCCCCAAGTTCGTGAAACTCACTTTCGATGTGTCGCTGACTTGGGTCACCTCATTCAACGTAACCGTAGTGGCCTTGTTCGGATTAACGACCGCCTCGGCCCGAAGCAGAATCAACGAGCTCAGCGGGAACCGGACCCCTGCGCCGGCCACAAAGGTGGTTGTGGTGCCACAGATCTTGCCCTGGCACTCAACCCCGCCGGGCCCGTACTTGGTACCCCCGATCCCGGCCTTGAGGTACCCCCAGGTGCTCGACCCCAGCAGCAGGTTGTACAGCAGGGAAGCGGAGCCGACCTTTACGCTGACCTCATTGGTCTTGGCGAGAGATCCTTCCACCTCCGCCGAAAAGTTGAGCGGCAGCCAGATGCCAAGCCGACCGAGTCCACCGAACGAGCTGCTCAAACCGGTTACGTCACTGTAGGACTGGAACGCGGCGGCACCGCCGACCTCGAAGAGGTACCTGCGCTCCTGGGCCTGCAGCCCGGATGCGACAAATATCAGTGCAAACATCGGGACTACTGCCGGCAGCAGCCGTCGAAAGAAGGGCTCCGCGGCCCTATGGTAGGTGAGCATGGCTCCAATAGATACGCCCCGGGGAGGGCTGACAAGGAGCCTCGTCACAGCCGCTCTATCCCCTTGGCATCTTCTCACGGCGCAACTACGATTCGCCCCCGGCGGTACGTGTCTCTATGCCAAGGCTTAGTTGCAATGAATGTGACCATCCAGTACTGCGTTGTCTGAAACTATGAGCCCAGAGCTGCCAGTTTGGCGGCTGAGTTGAAGCAGAACTTCCCCGAAGCGCAGGTCCGCCTGGTTCAATCTTCCGGCGGATTGTTCGAAGTGACAGTCGACGGCCAGTTGGTTTTCTCCAAGAAGGCCACTCGCCGCCACGCCGCGCCTGGTGAGGTAGTCCAGGCCGTCCAGCGGCTGAGAGGTGAAAAGTGACCGATGCGCATTGCCATCTCCACCGGGGGCGGTGACGCCCCCGGGCTGAACGCGGTCATCCGCGCCGTTGTCCTGTCGGCGCATCACCGCGGATGGCATTGCTACGGTATTCAGCGGGGATACGAGGGCCTCCTCAGCTTCGACGGTGTCGTCCCCCTCGGCCCATCCCAGGTTCGTGGAATTACCCACCTCGGTGGCACCATTCTGGGCACCACCAATCGCGGGAATCCCTTCCGATACATCAGTCGTGACGCCGAGGGGAACCAGCAGGAGATCGATCGGTCCAACGATCTGATTGCGGCCTTTCAGGCCAGCGGATTCGATGCGCTGGTCTCGATCGGCGGTGACGGCAGCCTCCAGATCTCCTATGAGCTGTGGAAGCGGGGGCTGCCGGTGGTCTGCGTTCCCAAGACGATCGACAACGACGTGAGCGGCACCCAGAGATCCTTCGGCTTCGATACCGCGGTGAGCACCGCAACCGAAGCGATTGACCGGCTGCACTCCACGGCGGAAAGCCACGACCGGGTAATGGTGGTTGAACTGATGGGCCGGTACGCCGGGTGGATCGCCCTCTACAGTGGTCTTTCCGGCAGCGCCGACGTCATTCTGCTTCCCGAGATCCCCTTCAATATCGAGAAGGTGTGCAACAAGATCCGGAGCCGTGAGGCGGAGGGAAGACGGTTCAGCATCGTGGTCGTGGCCGAGGGCGCCCGCTCGGTAGACGGGAATGTGGAATTGGTCGAGCGGCGTGGCGTGGGAACGGTGGACCGCCTGGGAGGAATCGGCAGCAAGGTAGCCCGGGCCATCGAGGTGTACACCGGCAAGGAGACTCGCACTCTGGTGCTGGGTCACGTGCAGCGGGGCGGGTCTCCTACCACATACGATCGCTTGCTCGCACTGCGTTTCGGGGCTGCCGCTGTCCGGGCCATTGCCGAGGGCGCTTTCGGCGTGATGGTGGGGCTGCAGGGGGTTGGGATCGAGCAGGTACCGCTGGAGGAGATCGTGGGACGGCCGCGGAACGTGCCACTCGATTCAGACACCATCGCAACCGCGCGCGAGCTCGGGATCAGCCTGGGTGACTAAGTCCCCTCCACTGCAGACTAGCCGAACCCGTCCAGACTATCCGGCAACACCAACTCGCCCGATCGAGGATGTCCTCCATGGCGAGCGAATCAGCGATCCCTATCGCTGGCTGGAGAATGGGCAGTCGCCCGAGACCCAGCAGTGGACCGAGCAGCAAAACGCCTTCACCGAGTCGTATCTCGCGGGCTTTCCTGGACGAGAAAAGATCAGAGCGCGGCTGGAGCAACTGCTCACGATTGGCGTGCTCACGGCTCCTACTCCGGCTCGGGGCCACTACTTCTATCAAAGGCGCGAGGGGAAACAAAACCAGCCGGTACTCTACTGGCGCGCGGGGTACGACGGCAGGGATCGGATCGCAGTGGATCCCAACGCACTGAGCGCGGCGGGAACCACTGCGCTGGACTGGTATTATCCCAGCGAGGACGGCACGCTCCTGGCCTACGGGCTGTCGGAGGATGGGTCGGAGCAGAGCGTGCTTCACGTGCTCGAGGTCGAGAGCGGACGCCTGCATGACGAGCGGATCTCCCGAACCCGGGCAGCATCTCTGGCGTGGCTTCCCGACAACAGCGGGTTCTACTATACCCGCTATCCCGCTCCCGATGCCGTTCCAGCCGGGGAAGAGCACTATCACCGGTGCATCTATTTCCATCGATTGGGGACCGACAGCGAAGGCGACCGGCTGGTTTACCAACCGAGGGAGAAGGAATTCTGGCCCGGGGTTGGCGTGTCGCCCGATGGGCGCTGGCTGCTGATACAGGTCGCCCGCACCTTCGACGAAACCGACCTGTATGTGCAGGACCTGACTCAGAATTCTCCTCCCCTCGTGGCGGTGGCTGAGAATCTGTCGGCCACCTTCGAAGGACAGATCGCCCACGGACGATTGTTCCTGCGCACCAATCTCGATGCCCCGACCTATCGCCTGTATCTGGTGGACCCCGATCGGCCGGCCCAATCGAACTGGCGCGAGATTGTGGCTCCCGCTGCCGACGCCGTCCTGGAAGGCGTCACGGTAACAGCCGAACGCCTCGGCTTGAGCTATCTCGAGCGGGCCTCCTCCCGGCTCAGGCTCACCGACCATGAGGGACGCGGTACCGCCGAGATCGCGCTGCCTACGCTCGGCAGCCTCTTCGGAGTCAGTGGCGAGTGGAACGGGAGCGAGCTCTTCTACGGGTTCTCGTCGTATACGGTGCCCCCCACCGTTTACCGGATCGATCTCACCACCGGCTCATCCGAGCTGTGGCGGCGAGTGGCGGCAGACCTGGATCCGGACCGTTTCGTGGTTCGGCAGGTGAGCTATGCGTCGCGAGACGGCACCCCCATCTCGATGTTTCTGGTGCACCGGGTTGGAGTCGAACGAACCGGTGACAATCCCACGTATCTGACCGGTTACGGTGGGTTCAACATCAGCATGACTCCTGCCTTCTCCCGCTCGCTACTGCTGTGGCTGGAGCATGGTGGAGTGCTGGCCGTCCCCAACATCCGGGGTGGAGGGGAGTACGGTGAGAGCTGGCATCAGAACGGGATGCTGGGAAAGAAACAGAACAGCTTCGATGATTTCATCGCGGCAGCGGAGTGGCTCATCCGAGACGGTTACACCACGCCGGAACGACTCGCCGCTGCCGGCGGCTCCAACGGCGGGTTGCTGATGGGAGCGGTGCTGACTCAGAGGCCCGAGCTCTTTCGCGCCGTGCTGATTCAGGTTCCGTTGCTCGACATGCTTCGGTATCACCGTTTTCTGATCGCCCGGCTCTGGATCCCGGAGTATGGCTCTCCCGACGACCCGGTGCAGTTTCGCTGGCTCCGAGAATACTCGCCCTACCACCGGGTGGAAGCTGGCCGAGCCTACCCCGCCGTGCTGCTGGCAACGGCGGAGAGCGATACCCGCGTCGATCCGATGCATGCCCGCAAGATGGCTGCGCGACTGCAAGCGGCCTCGTCGTCTGAGCGGCCGGTGTTGCTCCGGCTGGAGGCGCGAGCGGGGCACGGTGCAGGAAAACCGCTGGCCAAGGTGCTCGACGAGCTGACCGACAGCTGGACGTTTGTGTTTTCGGAGTTGGGGGTGGAGGTTTAGCCAGAGCTAGCAGCGGGAGCTCCCAGGGAGGTCCCCGGATGGTGCACCTTCTCACCAGGTCTTAGAACCATGGCTCAGCGATCAAGCTTGCCCCCAGTCTCCATGGATCACCCCGCCGAGTGGCTGGCCCTGTTGCGAATCGTTGTTGGGCTCTATTTCGTGAAGTCGCTGATCACGAAGATGACCCTGATTCTGCTGGGTGGGATCGTGCCGTGGCCGGCGGTTAGCGAACGCTGGCTGGCGGTAATGCCCAAGATCGTGGCCAAGCAGGCATCCGATAATCCGCTGACCTTCTATAAGCATTTCCTCGAGGGAACGGTAATACCGCACAGCAGCGTCTTCGCTCCGCTCACCGCCTGGGGCGAGACCGTGGTCGGAATCGGCCTGACCCTGGGATTGCTGACAGGACTGGCGTCGGTGGTCGGGCTGATCCTGGTGATCAACTATGGGCTGGCCACTCAGTGGATGTCCCCCGGGCAACAGGGGTTCCACCTGGTGCTCTTCTTCCTGATGGTGACGTTCTTTTTTGCCCGGGCGGGGCGGACCTGGGGTCTGGATGGCTGGTTGGCGCGCCGGAAGCCGGGCTCGTTGCTGACTCGCCGGCCAATCTCGTAGTACGTGATAGATCTCGATGCTCACCCGCACGCTATTGCTCGTACCCCTGTTTCTGGGACTCGTGCAGGGCGGGTTGCAAGCTCAGGCTCAGACCGACTCTGTGGTTTACTACGTCGATCCAAGCAGTCGATTGGTGGTGAAGACCGGGAAGGCGGGCCTGTTCGGTTTTGCCGGCCACGTCCATGTGATCCGCGCCAACACGGTTTCGGGCACCTTGGTGTACCGTCCAGGACAGCCCACTTCTCGTCTCTCACTCAAGGTCCCGACCGAGAGCCTGGAAGTGCTGACTCCGCCGGATACAGCCGAGATCCGGAAGGTCACTGAGGCCATGCGGACCGAGGTGCTGCACGTGGATAAGCATCCGGAGATGATTTTCGCGGCTGACTCGCTCGACGCGCGGAGTGGAAAGATTCAGATGCAACTCGATGTCACCATGGAGGGAAAAACCCGGGCCATTCCGGTGACGGCGGACGTCACGATTGGCAGAGACACCATCAGGGCAGGCGGGAGCTTCGTGGCCAAACAGACTGATTTCGGAATCGAACCCTTCCGCGGCGGGCCCGGGGGCACCGTCAAGGTGGCCGACAAGGTGACGCTCTGTTTCGATCTGGTGGCAACACGAACCCAGGCTGATCGTGCCGGCGTTCGACATGCACCTGAAGGCAGCGACGGGCGCACTGTGCCGGGGTGTGTCGACAATGCCGAAGAGGCCGCGCGACGTCCGATGTAGGAAGGCTGGTGAAACGCGAGCTACTGGTTGACCACCCGCGGCTGCGATCGCATGCCACCGACCACCCCATCCGCCTCGCAGTGAGCATCTCGAGCGCTATAGATCAGACAGAAAACTCCATCCGCATGCCAACGATCGTACCAGAGACGCATTGCGGTTCGATCCTGCGCTGAAAACCGGGTGGATGGCAGGCTATCCGTATACATCGCGATGTGAGTGTGCACGGTTCCCGACCAGGTGGGCGGCCCGCATTGCTCCACTGATGTGGTGGCGGAGATGCCCATCGAGTCGGCTTCCTCCGGCTCGAGTGCCGAGACCCGGGTCACGAAGACGGTGTCACTCCGAATGGTGCTGGCGATACAGGCGACCCGCTCCTCCCTGGACGCCACGCTCTCCCGCCACATGGCCTGAAGGGCGGAGCCGGCCTCCTGACTGAATCGGAACGTTGCCTTCGGCTGCTTTTGCGCGACTGCCTGCCAGGGGCCGATGCTCCCCAGAGACAGAACCAGGAGCAGGGCTCTTACTCGGGTTGAGATCAATAGTGCGACCGGGGGAAGAGCACTGCTCCGTCGGGGCCTTCAATCTCACAGATCACTTCGTTGGGGCTGTACAGCAGGCAGAAGAGCCCGGCCACGTTCCAGCGCCGCCACCACAGCATCATGACACCGCGGTCGGCCCCCGAGAAGAGGGAGTAGGGACGCTGTCCATCCTTGAGGGCGATATGGGTGTGCACCGTGCCCCGCCACTGTGGCGGACCGCAGGTGTCCAGCGAGGCGGCGGCAGATATCCCGAGCGAGTCCGCATGACCCGAATCGAGCGGCGCCACACGGGAGATCCGCACGGTATCACCTTCGAGGTTGGCGGCAAGACAGGCCACCCGTTCGGCTTTAGCAGTGGAGCTCGTCTCCCAGAGCCGGTGCAGCTCAGGGGTGGCGTTCAGCTCGAAGCGGAATCCACTGGGAAGCCGCGCCGCCGGGTCAGCCCCGATGAGGAGCGGCAGTACCACTGCGGCGACCCAACGGTGGGCGATCATTCCCGGGCTGGTGCGGGCCCGATAACGACGCCCCATGGGACCTTGCCGACCGGTACAGTGGCGATCACGGCGAGCTTGTCGGTGTCGACCACACTCACATCGTTGGAAGGGCCATTGGCGGTGTACAGCTTCTTCCCATCCCGGGTGAGGGCCAGCCCCCAGGGCCGTTGGCCGACCTTAACCGAGCCGGTGATTCGATTGGTTGCCGGATCGATGACGAGCACCGTCCCACCTCTTCCGGTCGCGACATACACCTTGTTGCCATCGGGTGAGAAGCGCACACCCATGGGCTTGGCATCCGGGGGCAGCTTGATGGTGGCCAGCACGCGATTGTTGGCAACGTCGATGACCGAGACCGTGCCGCCTACTTCGGCGGTGGCGTAGGCCCGCTTGCCATCGGGTGAGAAGGCCACATCCCGGGGTCGTCGATCTACCTTGATCCGCGCTTTGGCGGCACCGGTTTCAGCGTCCAGCACCCGGATCGAGGTGTCGCTCTCGGCCGTCACGTACACCAGCTTATCATCGGGACTCACCCGAACGCCCTCGGGCTCGGCCCCCACCTTGACCGTGGTTTCGATGTTGCCCTTCTCGACATTCACGATTGATGCGGTACCCGCATCTTCATTCGAGATATAGAGCCGTTTGCCGTCGCTGCTGATATCGAACTGTTCGGGATCCGAGCCGCCCGGCAGAACCCTGGTGACCCGGCGGGCCGCAACATCGACCACGGCGATGCCGTCCTTCGTCTTATCTGCCTTCAGCTTTTCGCACTCCTCGTCCGGCATGCTGGGAGGACACTTGGGAGATCCGCTGAGCGCAACGTACACCGTCTTTCCATCAGGGCTCACTTTGACGCCGCGTGGCCGGGTGCCCACCGAAATTGTTGCCACCACACTATCCGTACGGGTGTCGATCACGCTCAGATTCTGGGAATCCTCATTGGTGACGTAGGCCAGCTCATGGCCGGAGCCAGTCGGGGAAGAGATCTCTGCGGTCGTATCAGCCGTCCCGCCAAGAGCCGGCCGTTCCTTGCATCCGCCAAAGACTCCGGCGACGCCGACGGCTGCCAGGATGAGCTTCGCTCTGCTGAGGTCATTTCGCATCAAATTTTGCCTTTTCCCGATTGCGTGCCTGATCCAGTCCTTCGATTCGATCCACTCCCACCGCCTGGCTGAAGTCGGCCTCGTCAAGGTTCGCTTTGGCCAACTTGGCTCCGGTCAGATCGGATCGGGTTAGATCGGCCTGGATCAGGTCCGCGTTCATGAGATTGGTTCGGATTAACTTTGCGTTCGTCAAGTTGGCATGCGACAGGTCGGCCTTAAACAAATTGGCGTCAGACAGATCCGCCCCACTCAGATCGGCTCCTACAAAGGTGGCTCGCATGACGCCCATGGACTGGTTGCCCGGATCAGCCCCGGCATTGGCGTGGCGCAGGCTGGCGCCTCCCAGCTTGGCGCCCCGGAGATAGCCGATGATCCGGGCGCCGGAGAGGTTGGCATTGGACAGATCGGCCGATTCTACAATCGTAGCGAACATGCTGGCCCCTTCCAGATCTGCACCCTGGAAGTTGGCTCGACGCAGCACGGTTCCATCGAGGTTGGCCCGGGTCAAATCGGCATTGGTCAGGACGGCGTCGGTGAGATCGACGGTGAACAGGTTTGCTCCGGCCAGCTTAGTTCCCACCAGCCGAGCGCCGCTCAGGTTGGCCCGCTTGAAATCGACACCGCTGAGGTCGAGGCCGCTGAGGTCGGTCTTGCTGAGATCGGGTGGGGTGCTGTCGGTGGCCGCCGCAAGCCTGGATCTGACCGTTTCGGAATCGAGTCGGCCAGCTGTGGAGGGAGGTGCAGCGGCCTTCCCCACCGCGGCGACAATGCGGCGGGCCATCGAATGCGCTCCGCCCTTGGCAATATCCTCCGCGATGCCCTTCAGCTCGAACTCATCATCCAGGAGCCGGCGCCCGCTCCGCACCTCACTCAGCTGCCCGGAGAGATACCAGATCAGATTGCTGGTCTTGCTGAGCTTCGTGGTCACCATCCACTGGGCTCCCAAGTTGCGGCTGATCGCTCGGCGACATTCGAGGCTCACGCACTCTGCACCGGTCTTGACCGTGTCGGAGAGTGCGCGGGATAGCTGCTCGGGAGGGATGAGCCGGAAACGTCCTGAGGCCTGAAGATCGGAACGAAGAATGCTGTCGGTCATGACGGCGACCTTCGGGTCGTTCTTTTCCAGCGAATTGGCGCCCTTGCCATAGAAGACGACCGGAAATGCGGTGAGCACTTCCGGCCCTTGCTGACCCTCCGCCAGGCAGGGAGAGCAAATGGTGGCGAGGGTCAGCAGCATCAGGCCACCGGAACCGATCATGCCACGGGTCATCGCTAAGTCCCGGTCTTCACCGCCGGTCGGCCGGGGCTGATCTTGGCGTCACTCCGGCCTTTGACATAGGCGTAGATCTTCTCTATGGTCGGAAGCTCCATTCCCAACGCACACCAGGAAGGCATTCCTTTAGCGGGCCGGCCGGCACAGACCGTCTGAATAAACAGCTCCTTGGTGTTGATCGGACCATCGGGTTTGAGCGACAAGATCAGGTGGGGCGCGATGGTGGTACCCTGGGCGTCTTCCCCATGACAGCGGGCGCAGTTCAGGTTGAACTGCTTCCACCCGTCGTAGACCTCCTGGGGGACGGTGTCTCTGGGCGCCTGATGGTACTGATCCCGAAGCTCCTGGGCCCGAAGCTGCGAGGTACAGGCACAGAGCGTGACGACGATGCTGAGGATTACGTGGCGTCTGGCCATGCTGGAAGTTCGGTCCTTTCAGAGTGGGAGTGGCCGCTATTTCTTCGAGGCTCGAGTCGAGTCCGACGACGGGGCCGAGGTCTTGGGACCATCGTCATTCCCCTTTTCCTCCTTCACCGGGAAGGCGGGAACTCCGTAATCCTTGAGGATGCCCAGGATCTCGGAATGTTTGCGATCCAGGAGGGTCTGCAAACTGTCGCGGAATTCGTGGTCTTTGCGGCGCACTGCCATCCCGATGTTGTAGCTCATGGGATATCCGGTTGCCGAATCGACTTCGGCTGTCAGCGGCGTCAGCACCAGCGGTACGGTAGACTTCTTGACGAAGTACCCGGCCTGCGGCCCCCAGACGATGGCCACATCGACTTCCTTCTTGGCCACCGCATTGATGATGGCCTCAGGGCGGGTGGTGTCATCATAGGCAACGCTGTAGCCAACCAGATTGCCCACCACGCCGTAACGACTGAGCGCCATTTCGGGGGGCGAGTGCTCCCCGTCGGAGGAGACGAAGAGGTTGACGCCGATCTTCAGCTTCTTGAGGCGCGGATCGGCCAGAGAATTGATGGTTTCCAGCCCGCTGCCCCGCCGGGAAAGGAACATGTATCCCGACCGGTAGTAAGGCTTGGTCGCTCCGGCCTGGTCCACTCCGACTGGCGACTCGATGACCAGGTCGCAGTAGGTGCCGTTCAGCATCCGGTAGTATCCCCGGCGGATCGGCCACCAGGTGTACTCCAGCCGGGAATGCCACTCGTTGGCGATCAGCTCGGCGATCTTGTTTTCATAACCTTCACCCTTCTGGTTGGAGAAGGGCAGGTTGTCCATGTCCGCGCAGACTCGGAGCAATCCGGGCGTGAGTGGCGCAGGCCTCTGGGCCCAGCCGGTGGTTGCCAGCAGCGGCGCAAGCAGGCCGGCCAGCACGGCGCCTCGATACCAGCTTTTCGACAAATGATGCATGCCAAACCCCATCATCGGTGGGGGTGTTCCGGGCAGCGGGGTGCAGCCGAAGTCATCCCCATATAAATGAGAACGGCCCCGGAGCGAACAGCACCCCGGCGCCGTCTCTCACTTCTGCAATTTATCCCGGTAAAAGGCCGGAACGAAAAGTCCGGCCTTCCACCAGGGATAAGGAATTACTTGCTCAGGGGCATGTTCTTCATCCCGAACACGGTCAGCACGCCACCCTGGGTGCTGAAGTTACCCGCGTCACCGAACGCGCCGAGCGCGCCCAGTCCGGCAGTCGGATCTTCGGCGCCGATGCCCGCGGCCACGCCGATACCGGCCCAGCCACCGATGCCCGAGAGCACGGCCACATACTGCTGGCCATCGGGACCGTTATAGGTCATGGGGTTGCCGATAATGCCCGACGGGGTCTTGTACTGCCACAGGGTCTTGCCGGTCTTCTGGTCAAGAGCCTTGAGCCAGCCTTCCATGGTGCCGTAGAAGACCAGGCCACCCGCCGTGGTGAGCGCCCCGCCGTACGCCGCGAGGTTCTCCTTGTTCTGCCACACGGCCTTGCCCTTCATCGGATCCCAGGCAATGAAATTGCCGCGGTGTCCGCCGGGGCCAGGGAACATCCGCACGATCGCGCCGACGTACGGCTGACCGGCGGTGTACTTCACCTCGACGCCTTCATAGTCCATGCAGATGTGGTTTGCCGGGACGTAGAAGTAGCCGGTCATCGGCGAGTAGGCCGACGGCTGCTGATCCTTGAAGCCGATCGCCGCGGGGCAGATGCCCTCGGTGTTCTTCTTCGCGGTCGTGCCGTACTTCGGATCCTTCTCCGGCACGCCGGTGGTCAGATCAACCCGCTTGGCCCAGTTGACCGGACCATAGGGCTGCGCCACCAGGACCTTACCGTTGGTACGATCGAGGGTGTAGCCGAAGCCGTTCCGGTCGAAGTGCGCCAGCAGCTTCTTGCCGCCGCTCTCGAACAGCACGTTCTCGTTCACACCGTCGTAGTCCCACTCATCGTGGGGGGTCATCTGATAGGCCCACTTCACCTGGCCGTTATCCGGGTTACGGGCGAAGATGGTCATCGACCACTTGTTGTCACCGGGGCGCTGATCGGGGTTCCAGGTGCCCGGGTTACCAGTGCTGTAATAGAAGAGGTTCAGCTCGGGGTCATAGGAATACCAACCCCAGGTGGTGCCGCCGCCCCGCTTCCACTCATCGCCCTGCCAGGTCGAGACGCCCAGATCCTTGCCCTTGTGGGATGGATAGTTGGCGTTGGCGTCGCCGGAGATGAGCACTTCGCTGTCCGGACCGGTGCTGTAACCGCGCCAGACTTCCTTGCCATCGTTCACGTTGTACGCCGTGACCCGACCACGGACGCCGAACTCACCACCGGAGATACCGGCGATGACCAGGTCCTTGATCACGATGGGGGCGTTGGTCATGGTGCTGCCCTGCTTGTAGTCGGCGTTCTTGACCTTCCACAGCTCTTTGCCGGTCTTGGCATCGAGCGCGAGCAGCTCGCCCTGCAGCAGCTGGATGAAGATCTTGCCGCTGGGGTGATACGCAGTGCCCCGGTTGACCAGGTCGCAGCAGGCGATAGGAATCGCGTCCGGCGACTGGTTGGGTACGTACTTCCAGATCTGCGGCGCGCCGGCCTTGGACAGATCGAGCGCGTACACGATGTTCGGGAAGGACGTATGGACGTACATCACGTTGCCGATCACGAGGGGGTTGCCCTCATGGCCCCGCAACGTCCCGGTCGAGAACGACCAGACCGGCCGGAGCTCGGCAACATTCGAGGTCGTGATCTGCTTGAGCGGGCTGAACCGCTGCAGGCTGTAATCCCGACCCGTCATGTGCCACTCACCCTCGGGCGCATTCAGGGTCCAAGCCCCTGACCGCGCCTGTTGGGCGCTGGCTGACATTGCCACGGCTACTGAAAGCCCCGCAGCGAGTCCGCCAGACACTACCTTCTGCGCAACACGGTTCATAATCTGACCTCAGGGAAAAGGGTGATTCTCTACTGCTCCATCGGTTCTTCGTCTAGCAGACAGGTCGGGCGGCGAAAGAGCTCACTTGTCTCGAGAGCCGGCCCGGGCCAGGACTACAGCCGACGTTCAAACGCTGCGTGGCCTGGAGGCCCGCGCTCGACTGTCGGGAGCATCCACCGGCGAAACCCGCTCGCGGTCCTGTACCAGATACGCCGGAGCGAGGTCTGCCGGATGGATTCGGGGGCGCGATCAGGCACACAAGGGCTGGTCGCGCGAAGCTGATGCAGAAACTGTTGACGGAAAGACACGGAAGGGTACGACGTGGAATGCTGTTGCCGGCTAGCGATGCGCCACCACAGAGGGTCGGGCCACAGCCGTTCCCGGGCGATGCCACGCTGCGGATCGTGATTCGGCCAGCTCATGTCAGGAGAATGAAACAATTCCATCCCGCTCCTCAGGCGCCGCTACCCGGGTGTGTATCCGAAAATGGCCGCAATGGGTAGGCAGCATTCAGTAGCATGGTGACGCCGCCGACGAGGCTCAGCCCTTCTTCGAAAACTGCCAAGTGGTCATTTACAGGAGGCTTAGAGAGGGTCAGTATACAGCCCGTAAAATGACCTGTCAATCAGTTCTGGGAGCCGCGGGACCGGTCCAGACCCGGGCTCCCCGGGCGGCAAATCCCCCCTGAAAAATCTGCCCGCCCCCACCCAGCACGGGGCCCAGCTCTCGAGTCAGACGGGCCGCCGCGGCGTCGCTCTCGGCCAGGGCATATGCTGCCGGCCCCCAGGAGCTTTGTCCCACCCCGACCGCTCCGCAGCGCACCATGGCAGCAATGAGCTCTTCGGTCGGCCCCGGGGCGAAGACTCCTCCTTGCTGGGTGGCAAACCACCCCCCGGTAATCCGCTGGATGGTGGACAGCGCTTCGCCGAAACTAGCCAGGTCGTCGTCGACCAAGGACGGAAGCAGCTGCATCAGGACCAGGTGGGCCACCCGTTCAGCATCGCCTTCCGGAGGCGCCGGGAGTTGTTCGAAGGCCCGGGCCTCGTCCTCACCGCTGAGGCCCCGCCCGGCGGCGGGGACCGCAACCACGTAGCGCCAATGCGAGGGAATCGACAATCGAGCGATGAGGGGGGCGATCTTGTCCCCACCCGGACGGCGGCCACCTTCGACGATGAATCCTCCGCCACCGAAAGCCCAGGTGCCGATGGCCGAGCGCTTTCCCCGACCAGTGGAACGCGCGAGCTCCACCGGATCGAGACTAAGTCCGTGCAGCTCGGCCAACACGCGAGCCACCGCCAGTCCCAGCTGAGTACCCGAGCCCAATCCCGAATGGCTGGGAATGTCGCGATGCACTCTGAGGCGAACACCGCCGGAGAGCTGTCGGTCCCGGAGAAACCTTTCGGCGAACTCCGCGGCACGCTCCGCGTCCGGCCCCTCCGCCGAGACCCGGCCGGCTGGCTCTCCTTCAAGCAGAAGAGACGGCGACGGGATCGCGGCTCCGAGCCCGCCGAAACAGCGTCCCAGGTTGCCCCGAAGGTCGAGGACGCCGAAGTGCAAGCGCGCCGGGGCTTCCACGAAGACGCTAGCGGGATCGGACATACTCGGTCAGCAAATCCATCGCCTCCCGTTCCCTTGGGCCCGCTGTCTTGTCGACGATTATCTGCAGCCGGGCCAGCTCCTCCCGGATTTGCTCTGCCGGCAACAGGTGGGTCCGGGTTGCCAGTATGGCCGCTTCAAGGACGGCGTGGCGAGCCCGGTTGAATCCGATGAACTCGCGCTGGACTCCCCGATGGACCACCCGGGCCTCGATCCGGGATCGGGGCGGCGTGGCATCCACCGATACGACCTCCAGCTCGCGCCAGGAGCAGGCGGCATCCAGCACCGCTCCGCGCACAACCGTGGCAGGGTGGGAAGGGAACTGAGGGCTGGAGATGGCGCCCTGGGCAAACAGCATCGCGTCATCGGTCAGGTTAACTACGGCTGACCCGCTCGCCCGAACGTTTCGGAAGGTGGTGGTCTCGAGAAAGGGTTTGAGGACGATGGTGGCCTCCCCCCACTCCACCCCCATGGGGGCAAAGTTGATGGCTCCCCCGCCGTCCATGCTGGTTACGATTGTTTCAACGATCACCGAACCAGGCTTGCGGGAGGGGGATTGGAGGCGATGGGGGCCGGTTCGGCCGTCGGCAGCAGGACTGCTCCGTCTGCCGCGAGCGGAACCGGGCGCGGGGTAGGAGGAATGCCGTGAAGGAAGTGGTCCAGCAAACGATACCCCTGCTCGCTGAGCACCGACTCGGGATGAAACTGCACGCCGTACACCGGGTTGCTCGCGTGCTGCACGGCCATGATCTCACCGTCCTCGGACGTGGCGGTAACCTTCAGCTCCGGCGGAACCGAGGCTGGGGCAATCACCAGAGAGTGGTAGCGGGTTGCGGTGAAGGGACTGGGGAGTCCGGCGAAGAGGCCCTGCGCCTGGTGGTGAATTCGAGACGGCTTCCCATGCATAGGCCGTCCGGCCCGAACGATCTCCGCGCCGTAAGCTGCTCCAATGCACTGATGCCCCAGGCAGACACCGAGCACCGGGATCCGATCACCCAGCTGCCGCACCACCTCGGTGGAGATTCCCGCCTCTGCCGGCGTGCATGGCCCGGGTGAAATGATGATGTGGGATGGTCCCAACGCTCCAATTTCGTCGACGGTAATGGCGTCGTGCCGGCGCACCAGTGGGACCTCACCCAGCTCCCGGACGTAACGAGCGAGATTGTAAACGAAGGAATCGTAGTTGTCGATGAGAAGAATCATGTGATTCGCGATTGAACTCTCGGCTGGTCGCGAGACACGAGTCGCGAGACAATGACTGAGCGTTGACTACTCTTTGTTCGTGACTCGTGACTCATGACTCGCAACTAACACCTCAATCAGCCCCCGGGCCTTATCCAGCGTCTCCCGATACTCCAACTCGGGATCGGAGTCGGCCACAATGCCTCCCCCAGCCTGAAAGTATACCTGCCCCCGAAGGGCCAGATAGGTTCGAATCACGATGCTGGTGTCCATGGCGCCGGAGGCGCTGAGATAACCGATCGAGCCGCAGTATACGCCTCGCTGCGTTGGCTCCAGCTCGGCGATGATCTCCATGGCGCGCACCTTGGGCGCCCCGGTAATGGACCCTCCGGGAAAGGTGGCGCGTAACAGATCGATGGCGTCCGCGGATGGGTCCAACTCTCCCAGGACCGTAGATACCAGATGATGAACGGTGGGATGATGCTCCAGGGCAAAGAGCTCGGGTACCCGAACGGTGCCTGGTCGGCACACGCGGGACAGATCATTCCGCAGCAAATCCACGATCATCACGTTCTCGGCCCGATCCTTTTCGCTCTCCGCCAGCGCGCGACCCAACGCCGCGTCGTGCATGGGGCCCAGACCTCGAGGACGGGTCCCCTTGATCGGCCGAGTCTCCACCTCGCGACGCTGCTGATCCAGCCGGAGAAATCGCTCGGGCGACGCGCTCAGGACCTGGAGCTCACCGAAGTCCAGGTAGGCCGAGAAGGGAGCGGGATTCCGTCTACGGAGCTGCTGGTAGAGCTGGAAGGGCGGGACTGGGAGCTGGGCCTGAAATCGCTGCGAGAGGTTGGCCTGAAAAATGTCCCCGGCGACGATGTACTCGCGGACCCGGGCCACGGCGTCCAGGTAGCCCCGGCGGGTAAAGGTCGAGCGCAGGCCGATGGCGTCGGAGCCTTCCACCTCGACAGCCGGATAGCTGGGAGCGGAAACGAAACTCCCGGTTGGGGCACCCGAACTCCAGTCTCGACTCGCTTTCTTGCTGCCCTGCTGCCCGCCCGCCAAGGTGCCAACCCTCGACCCCAAGCGCTTTCGCACCTGGCTCATCCTCTCCCGAGCTCGGTTGTGCCGGCTGCCGACTTGCTCCGGCAATCCAGTGGATATCAGCCACGCGGTAGACTCGCGGTGATCCCAGGCGATCACCCAGTCATAGAGACCGAGCAGCACATCGGGCACAGCCAGATCGTCATAGCGCGCGGAAGGAAGGCGCTCCAGCACGGCTCCCCAGTCATAGCCGATGTAGCCCGCAATACCGCCCTGAAATGGTGGAACTCCGGGAACCGGTGAGGGTGGCGGGTTCGGCAGCAGCGCTCGCGCTATCGAAAGCGCGTCGTCCTGGGCCGGAGACCAGGCCCCGGCGCCATGTCGCACTTCGGTGTTACGACCCTTGCTGCGGATCAGAGAGACAGGGTCGGCGGATAAAAAGGAGAATCGCTCGAGCTGTTGCGCTTCACCCGAGTGGGAGTGGCTGGAGGCGCTGTCCAGAAACAGGAGAAACGGAAGATCGAGGAAACGGGCGCACACATCGATGGGGTCATCCGAGGAGCCCAGCGGTTCTACCAGCGGTCCCTCCTGGCTCACCCTTCCGCTGCCCGCTTCCGGGTCCTCCGGGAGCGCTGGGTGAGACGCACGTGCTCTGACTTGACGTCGTCGGGCGGAGTGAGATAGCCCCAGGCCAGGGCCCCTTCCTGGCGATAGGTCTTGCCCAGCGTGATGGCCAGCTTTGCCTTCAGCAGCTCGCGTCCCAGGTAGAAGGCGTGGGTTGCCTCGTCCACGCCGAGCTGGGCGAAGATTGCCTGGATGTCGGTCCCACGAACGAAAACCTCGTTGTTGAATACGGTGATCGTGTCCCGATCGGTGAAGATGCGGAAGTTTGGGTCGCGCACCGCCGCGTGGAGCTGGCGCAGCTCCGCCTCATCGTACTCCAGAATCTGAGGGTCCTTGACCGTCAGCAGCCGGTCGTCCACTGCCTTCGGTACGGCGCGCTGGGTGACCGCGTAGTACATGAGCCTTCGAGCAATGTCGATCTCCTGAACGGCACCCCGCGCCCAGGAGATCACCTCGGTAGTCAGCACCGCGGTGACACCGACTTCCTGACAGATGGCCAGCAGCACGGCGTTCACCCCGGTGGAATCGGCGCTGGTAAGCTCGGTGATATTGCCGACCCCCATCAGCTGCCGGGCGTCAGGGTAGCGGCGCCGGACCTCGGCATATCGCTCGAGAGAAGCCATGAAGCCAAAGCCGATCGGCTCGATGATGGGATCGATCAGGTAGGGAACACCCCAGGCCTCCAGCCGCTCTATGCTCGGGTCCAGCGTCGCCAGACCCTCTCCGAAATCGGGGATCACCACGACCTGGGCCGGCGTGCCGCGGAGGTCGCGGGCCGCTTCGAGATTGGATCGATTGACGCTCAGGACCAGCTCGGCGCCGGCTTCAACGGCCGTACGAATTTCGGCCGGATCAAAGCTGTCGATACTGACGCGCATGCCGGCAGCGCGCAGGTCGCGTACCGCCGCGGCCAGTCCGGGGAATGCCAAGCCGGGAGTACATCCCACGTCGATGAGATCGGCGCCACTGGCCCGAAAGTACTGGGCCGCAGCCCGCAACTGTTCCGGTGTGAGCCGGGGGGCGTTGTTGATCTCGGCCAGGATCTCGATGGAGTAGGCCCCGTACTCGAGAGCTGTCTGTCCCTGCCCGAAGTAGCGCGGAATCTCACGAAGATCTTTGGGTCCCTTTTGAACCGGGACCTTGAACCGTTCTTCCAGGACCGCGGTATCGCCCTCGCAGAGGCCGGGAATGAGGACCAGATCGGTTTCCGGCGGTACCTCCAGGTGACGCGCGATCCAGGGAGTAGTCATGAGCGCTGCCACCGTGATCTTCAGAACCGCAACCAGCGGCTCGAAAGGCGGCGCCATGTCGGCCAGCACTCGCCGGAGCGCCGGCTCGGCAAGGGTACCGGTGACGAAAACCACTCGGCGGTACGGCGGTACGTCGGTAGGGCGGGAGGTGGCCGGTCCCGCAGCCGAATCTCGAGCCACGCGAAGCTACCGCCGTTCCGCCTTACCGTCCTACCTCGGATCCCCGGACCGCACCCACTTATTGGGGGTTCCCTCGAGCGCGCCACCCTGCGGACGCCAGAGGACCACCTCCTCGATCTTCCGGGCGAGCTCGAAATCCTTATCGGTAATTCCGCCCGCGGCGTGGTTCTGGAGTTTGACGACGATGCGGCCCCAGGTGACGGTCAGATCGGGATGATGGTACGCTGCCTCCGCCAGATAGGCGACGGCGTTCACCAGCATGGTAGTGGTGGGCCAGCCATCCGTCTTGTAGACCCGGCGGATCCACCCATCTTCGTAATACCAACCCGGCAATTCCTTGAGCCGCTCGTTTATTTCGCTGTCGTTGTAAGTGCGTTCTTTGGTCGCTGGCATTGTCTTCTCCTTGTCGTTACATCACCACTCCACCGTTAACCATGATCATCTGGCCGGTCAGAAAGGACGCGGCATCTGACGCCAGAAAGACCGCCGCCCCGGCCACGTCGTCCGGCGTGCCCCAACGATGCAAAGGCGTCATCTCGATCACTTTCTGACGGAATTTGGGGTCGGCGTCCTCACCGAAAGCGGTTTCGATGAATCCTGGCGCCAGGATGTTGACCCGAATGTCCGGTGCGACATCGCGCGCCAGGGACCGGCTGAAGCTCGCGATTGCCCCCTTGGCCGCCGAATAGATCCCTGGGTTCTCACCTTTCATGCCCTGACCTACGTGGTCCCAGGCCATGTTGATGATGCTGCCGCCTCCCTGTTTTCGCATCATGTCAACGGCGGCCCACGACGCCAGCACCGTGCCCCTGACATCCACCGCCATGACGCTATCCAGCTTTTGAAGCGGGGAATGCCGGCCGGCGTCGCCGGTGAGAATGTCGGCGCCGGCGTTGTTGATCCAGACGTCGATGCGAGAGAAGCTACGCTGCAGATGGTCGGCCAGCCGGCGGATTTCTTCCCCCTGGCTGATGTCCACCCGGAGAACCTCGGCCCGGCGGCCCTTGGCCCGCAGGTCCCGCGCGGTGGCCTCGGCCCCCTCCTGATTCTTGCGGTAGGTGATGGCCAAATCAGCTCCGGCATCGGCGCAGCGAAGAGCAATCGCGCGGCCGATCCCACTGGATGCCCCGGTCACCAACACGTTCTTTCGCTCCAACACAGCCGCCGCCTCCCCTGCAACTCCGGTCGATGGTACCTTCTAAATCCTAACATATCGGGGCCTTAGCATCTTACAAGGGAGCATTGATGCGACTGCTGGCGAGCGTGCGCTCCGCCAATGAAGTGCAGGCGGCGGTTTCCGGAGGCGCGGACATCATCGACGCCAAGGAGCCAAACAGAGGCTCCCTCGGCGCCGTAAACCCTGAAGTCTTTGTCCAGATTCAGGCTCGAGTCCCGCTCGATCTGGAATTAAGCGCCGCCCTCGGGGACGTGACGAGTCCGCTTCAAGTTCATGCCATCATGGAGGCCTTTGGAGTGGCGCCTCGCCTCACTTCGATGTTCCTGAAGCTGGGGTTCTCTGCTGTCAGCCGCCCCCGACACATACGAGCTCTGCTGGAGCTTGCCTGCAGTGTGGCACGGGAGATGGAAAATCCTTCGCCTCGTGTCATCGCGGTGGCCTATGCGGACCATGAAATTGCGGGTTGCGCCGATCCGGGCACGATCTGGGATGTCGCCGGGGAGGCTGGCGTGGCCGGGGTTTTGATGGATACCTGGTCAAAGGATGGCCGCCACTTGTTCGACTGGATCGAACCCGGTCGGGTGCGAGACCTGGTCAACCAGGCCCGCTGCGCCGGTCTCCTCACCGCGCTGGCCGGCGGGTTAGGTCAGGAACAGTTACCGGCAGTTTGCCGGGTCGATCCTGACATCGTGGGGTTTCGCGGGGCTCTCTGTCAGGGAGGACGGGAGGGGCAGATCAATCGAGCCCGTGTTCGCCGGTTAAAGACACTGCTGGAAGTTTCGGGTTCGGTTCACCAGCCAAACTGACGGGGCAACCCGAGGCAGGTGGCGAAACGCCCGGAGCCGCTGCGAATCTCTGCCGGACAAGTGGACCTAACCCTCTGAAAATCAACGCTTAGGGCCCGCATATAGGGGCATAACACTTGCTCGGCAGCCGGGCAGCAAGCGACCGTGACTTTCAACGGTTCTCCCAGGCCCAGGCATGCATCTGACTTTCCCGTCGACACCGCTGCGGAGCAAGTTCGGCCGACGGCTTCTCACGTTATTTGTGGGATGTGCCTTGGTGCCCATGGCGGTGCTGGCTCTGCTGTCTTATCGGCACGTCAAGCAGCAGCTCTATCGACAGAGCGAGGCTCGGCTCGATCAGGCAAACCGGACTTTAGGCCAGGCGGTATTCGAGCGCCTGCTGCTGCTGGACGCTACCCTCAAGAGCATTCCCCCCAGTGCGATTCTTCAGCTCGCCGCCGCCAAGCGGATTCCCCGGGTTGCTCCACCGGTGCGGAGGCCCAGGCCCAAGCTGGGAAATCAGACCCAGGCCGGCTCGCTGGATGGGCGGGTTGCCATGGGTGGGATCATCATTGACCGCACGGCCCGGCTTCCCGCCAAGCGGTCCCGCACCGACCTCATCGAAGCCAGTAAAGCCCTGATCGCGGGGCTGGACCTCCTCGCCCGGCAACGATTCGTAGCAGTGGAATTTGTGGGCGACGACAGCAAGACCTTAGAAGTGTTCGGCCACCTCTCCCGCCGTCCCCGCCTGAGCGCCCGGGACAGCTCCGATCTTCGGCTGGGTTTGCCGCTCGTAGCGGTGGTGCACTTCGGCGGTGGTCCGCGAGTCTACCTGCTGAGAAGGCTGGAGCGAAAAGGTGAAGTGCGAGGGACCTTCGTGGGCGAAGTCAGCCCAGACTATCTCTGGGGACCGGTGGACCAGAGCGTGCCCTCGCCGAACACCCGGGTGGCGGTGCTGGATGAGGAGGGACGAGTCTTGTTCAGCGCGCCGAGGCGCGCCGGGGGGACCGCTCAGGCGCCAGCCAATGAGACCTGGGTGGATACGAGCATGGTCAGAACCAAAGAGAACTATCTGACCGCCACGTCCGCCATACCGCTCGATGCGGCGTTTGCGGGCCAGCCCTGGACCGTGCTGTTCCGCGAATCCAAGGACGAAGTGCTCGAGCCCATGGTGGAATTCACCAACACCTTCCTCGTCGTGGTCGGGCTTTCCAGCCTGGCGGTCCTGCTGCTCAGCGCCAGTCAGATCCGGCGCAGCGTGTTGCCTCTGGAAGAGCTGCAGAAGGGCACCCAACGGATCGCGCAGCGGGATTTCACCAGCCGGGTGACCGTGAACAGCCGCGATGAGTTCGAGCAACTCGCCAGTTCGTTCAATACCATGGCGACGCAACTCGGCCGTCAGTTCAACGCTCTGGCGACCGCCGCTGAGATCGATCGAGCGGTGCTGTCGGCTACCGACGCCACCGCCATCGTAGATACGGTGCTTGGCCGGATCCGGGACGTGTTTCCCTGCGGCATGGTGAGCGTTACCCTGGGCATTCCTGACGGCACCAAGACCGTGACCAGCGTGGTTCAGGACTATCAGCGCGGTGAACGGCACATCGAGCGGATCTCGCTACGTCCGTCTGATGTACAGGGGCTGCTGACCGGCCCGGAGATTCTGGAGATTCGGACTGGTGACGGCGTTCCCTCCTACCTCGCCCCGCTCACCAGTTTGGGTGCTACCGCATTTCTGGTGTTGCCGCTCTCGTATCAGAGGCAACTCTCCGGCATTATCGCTTTAGGTGAGCGGTTCGATCTCACGCCCACGGATGAAGACCGCGATCAAATGCGCCGGCTGGCCGACCAGGCGGCGGTGGCTCTGGCCAATGCACGCATGCTGGAGCAGGTGCGGGAGCTGGCCTACTACGACAGCCTGACCGGCCTGCCCAACCGGCTCTCATACAAAGAGCGGCTGTCCTACGCCCTGGAACAGGCCAGCCGGAGCAAGCGCCTGGTGGCGGCATTTTTCATTGACCTCGATCACTTCAGCCGCATCAACGATACGTTGGGGCATGAAGTGGGCGATCAACTCCTCCGCCATGTCGCCTCGCGGCTTCGGGGCTGCTGCCGGGAGCGGGAGGACGAGGTTGGACCCGCCTCCAGCTCCCTGATTCCTGAAGTGGCCCGACTGGGCGGCGACGAGTTTACCATCCTCATGCCTGGACTTAACGACGCCCAGGATGCCGGCAAGCTGGCCCGCCGGATACTCTCGAGCTTTGCCCAGCCGGTGCGGGTCGGGACCCACGAGATTTTCGTGAACGCCAGCATCGGGATCGCCATCTATCCCTATGATGGCGAGGACATCGAAACTCTGCTGATGCACGCCGACACCGCGATGTACAAGGCGAAGGAGCAGGGGGGCAGCAGCTACCAGACGTACTCCAAATCAATGAGCACGACCGCGCTGCAGCGCATGACCCTGGAAAACGATTTGCGGCGGGCGCTGGAGCGGAACGAGTTCGAGGTCCACTATCAGCCGATTGTGGATGCGTACACCAATACCGTGGTTGCGGCGGAGGCCTTGTTGCGCTGGCGCCATCCGGAACTTGGCCTGCTGCTGCCCTCGGAGTTCATTCCGATCGCGGAGGAGAACGGGCTCATCGTTCCGATGGGCGAATGGATTCTGCAGAGCTCCTGCCTGCAGAACCGGGCCTGGCAGGATGCAGGCCTTCCCCGGATTCGAGTGAGCGTCAACCTCTCCAGCCGGCAGCTGAAGCGAACATTGGCGGAGACCGTTGGCCGGGCGTTGCAGATCAGCGGCCTGGAGGCGAGGTATTTGAGTCTGGAGCTCACCGAAAGCGTGTTGGTGAATTACCATCGGGAAGGCACCGAGGCGCTGCATGCCCTCCGCGCCATGGGCCTCCACCTGGCAGTGGATGACTTCGGCACCGGCTACTCGTCCTTCAGCTACCTCAAGCATTTCCCGCTCGATACCCTGAAGATCGACCGATCGTTTATTCGGGAGATCGCCATCCAACCGGATGACGCAGCCATAACCACGGCCATCATCGCCATGGGCCATGCGCTGGGACTTCGGGTCATTGCGGAGGGGGTAGAAACCGAGGCGCATCTCACGCTCCTGCAGAAGCAGGGCTGTGACGAGGTGCAAGGTTATCTCATTGGACGCCCCGTGCCACCGGGCAAGTTCGTGGACCATCTCACCCGCAAGCGCTCCGGCCCAGTTACTCCGGGGGTGCGGCGGCAGCGGTCTGTACGCTGAGCCAAACAGACAGCTCGTCTAGCCGCTCCCAACTCACAATTAAATGGGGCATGCCGGCCGGCAACGCGGCTTGGAAGTAGCAATCCACTGGGTCAGCGCTCACCGCCGGCTTGATCAAGGCCAATCGGCCGGCACCGAGCGTTCCGGCCACAACGGCTGCAATGCTGTCGCTGGTTACATCCCAGCTATGAGGGAGCACATCCGCGGAGCGCATCCACCTGGCCGGAGCCATGATGGGGATCTTTCCCGCCGACAGGACCTCCCTGATTTCGCCAGGCTCCTCCACGATCACTCCTCCAGAGATCCGATCGGCGAGCACATAGGCGTACTGATCCATCGCCAGGATCGCCATCCAGTGGGCGGCAGCAGGAGAGAGGCCGGCTCTGCCCTCGAAAGCCCTGACGGCATCGGCGAAGGGGCCGCCCCCCGGGACCAGCAGCATGGGATGCAGCTGCGAGAGCGCTTCAAGGGCTGAGCACACCCGCTCCAACGCCCCCGGGAGCTGCGACAAGCCTCCACCGACCTTGATCACCGTGAAGTCCACCAGACCGCCATTCATCGCGACTGCAACGCCAGGCTCTCACAGAGCAGGCTGGCGACGGCAAAGGCCGGCGCGGTAATGGCGGCAGAGCCGATCTGGTCAGCCAGCGAAAGCGCTTTGAGGCCGCAGCACTCCGCAGCTTCGCGGCCGATAAACTCTCCCGACCCGGCCAGTACGACGCTGGCTACGTGAGGATATCTCTTCTTCAGTCTGCGCAATGCGTCCGCGATGAGATCACACTGCGCCCGGGCAAAGGCGATGGCCATCCCGGTGATCGCCGGCTCATCCAGCATCTCGCGGTCGGCGCAGACCGTCCGGGCAAGACGTTCGCCCGCGTATTCCCGAGTGGCGGGTCTGCCGTCCGGCGTAGGCGAGGTGTAGTTCTCCGGACTCAGTCGGCCGAGCCAGACATAAACGTCCCCCATCAGAGCAAATGCCTCCGCCGAGACGCCGGCGCTTCCATTCCATAGCGGAACCCTGGTCGCGACGGCCTCCACGGGCGTTCGTACCGCGCCGGTGTAGACCAGCTCGCCGCTCAGCAACCGATCGGGATCGGTGTTGCCCTCGGTTTGCACCTCACCTTCCAGGATGGGAATGAGGTCGGTGGTTGTGCTGCCCACGTCGATCAGGATGCAGGTCGGTATGCGGCGGGCCACCCAGTGAGCGGTTGCGGACCAGTTCGACGCCGCGACCTCCAGGGTCCGGGTCCTCGCCGCCTCGGGGCTGACGAATTCTCCGGGTACGGTGTATACGTGTAGGCGATCGGACGGAAACACCGATACCATCGCGTCCAGCACGAAGCCCACGCCTTCTCGCTTAGTCCGGAACGCCTGGGAAAGCTCCGCAGTCATGGTGAGGCCGTGTTGATCGTGCGGAGTAGCCCCGAGCTGATCGGCGGCAGAGCGTAGCACTGACGGCAGGGCCGAGAGATCGCGCTGCAGCTCGTAGGCGATGCTGGCCACCCGGGGAGTTGCGGCCTGATCGGGATCGATCCGCGCGACCTTGGTGTTGACGCCTCCGATGTCCCAGCCCAGCACCGCTGAAGTCATGGGGAACCCGCAGGTAGGCAAGCACGATGCAGATCATACCAGTTCTGGATATTGCCGGTGGAGTCGCGGTCCACGCGCAGGGCGGCGACCGGAGCCGTTATGCGCCCTTGGAATCGAAGCTGGTACCCGACCAGGTCGGAGACCCAGTGGCGGTCTTGCGCGCATTCCATTCGGCCCTCGGCATTCACGAGTGCTACGTCGCAGATCTGGATGCGATCCAGGGAGGCGCGGTCCAGCGGAGGCTGCTGCACGAGTTGGCGGCCTTTCACACCGGTTTCTCGGGGTCCTTGATCGTGGATGCGGGTACCCGTCTTCCCGAAGGCGCTCTCGAAGTTCTCTCCTGCGGCGCCAGTGACGTTGTTGTCGGGCTGGAAACCCTGCAGGCCTTCTCGGACCTTCAATCTATCGCCGACCTGGTCGGTCCTCCCCGGATAGTGTTCAGTCTGGACCTCCGGCTGGGGAATCCGATCGTTCATCCAGCCATGCAGGACGCCCGAGGTGCCGGCCCCGACGCACTCATGCTGGCAGAGCAGGCCACCAGCGCCGGTGCAGGGTCGCTGCTCGTCCTGGATTTGGGGCGGGTGGGCACCGGATGCGGCGTGGATCTGGGATTGCTGGAATCTCTGCGCCAGCGGTTACCGGGCACTCGGCTGTTGGCTGGAGGTGGCGTACTGACCCGGTTGGATCTGGAGAGAATGCGTGACGCCGGCTGCGACGGGGCTCTGGTTGCGAGCGCGATCCACAGCGGCAAGTTGACCCAGGCAGACCTGGCCGCTGTGTCTCAGTCAGGTCAATCCGGGACCAGCGCCTCGTGGTACGTAGCAGACTGGCCGTAATTCTCTTCCACCTCGAGGTCCAGACTCGTGAGGTGAGTGTAGCCCCGGGTGCTCAGCTCCTGCCGGACGAGCGTGCCCAGATACTGAGCCAGCATTTCGGCGGTACTGTTGGGGATGGGGATGAGGGCGCAGTCCCGCCGGGGAAAGACATAGGTCGGCTGGCCAAAGTAGTCGACGGCCACCCGGTCTCCCTCCTCCCTGAAGGTCAGCTTGGGATTCAGCGTGGGCAGCAGCACCTTGTGGTCGATGGTGTCGACCAGTTGCCGGGTGATCTGCTTCAGCACGCTGAAATCGAGGACGAAAAGACACTCAGAATCGACCGCACCTTCGACCGCCACACCCACACGGTAGTTGTGGCCGTGGAGCGATTCGCACTGGTGGCCCTTGAAAGTGATGAAGTGGGCCGATGCAAAGACGAGGTAGTCCTTGCTGACCTGAACGCGGAAGTTGCTCTGCACGGCGATTCTCCTAACGATCCCAGCCACCCTCTAGTATAACGACAAAAAGCGCGGCACATGTGAGATCCGCGGTGGCTCCCGGATTTCGGCGGTTACGCGGGTCGCGCAGCTCACGATCGAGCTGAGCAAGGGCGTCGCGCCCGGCGGATGAGCGGGTTCCTCCCGCGGCGCGTACCTCTCGAGCCCTCCTGGACACCAGTTGTGCCTCCTCGACTCCCAGCTTTCGGGCAATGTGGGTATCGGCCCCACTCGCGAGCAACGCCAGATAGGTCTCGACTGCCGCGTCGGTCCAGCTCAACCCCTCCCGGCGCGCTCCGAGCAGCGCGGGGACGCCGATCTCGAAGGTACGGGCAAAGCTGGTGACGTACTCCCGAGCGATGCTGTCGCGCTCGGCTGCGAGAGCCATGGCCTCCTGCAGGGTAACCGTTGGGCGGCGGGCTACGTCCTCCGCGGCGGAGTGTCCCAAACCTCCTGGGCGGGCCTGACGGATGGCAGCATAGACCTCCACCGCGTCGTCTACTGTGGTCTCCGCCAGCACCCGGCCAAGCCGATCACGGAGGGTTCCCTGCCGATGCAGCGCGGCACGGGCTAGCGGCGCCAGCAACAGCACGATGCCGAGGTTGGTGTTGGAGCGGGTCCAGCGCAGCGTGTCTTCCACCGCTCGCCGGATGGTTCCCCCCAGGGAAGTCGTATTCGCCTGTGCCAAAGCCGGGCCGATGGCTATGGCGCTGGCCAGGAAATCCTCATAACGGGTGTCGTGAAAATGACGATCGGGTGACACGTTGCCCGGTTTGGGCGCGCTGACTTCCAGAAGACAAGCGAGCTGCCCGGCGGCAGCGATCTCCTGCGGGGTGATCACTCGTTGCGGGCTGACAGATGGTCGAGCAGGGCTCCGGCCACATCCAGCCCCGTAGCCTGCTGCAATCCTTTCCAGCCCGGTATTCCATTGACCTCGAGAACGTGGGTTCGTCCGTCCCGATCCGTTATCAGATCCACTCCCGCGTAATCTGCGCCGACCGCGGCGGCAGCCCGCAGGGCCAGAATCTTGGCATCGTCCGGCAGCTTTACTGCCTGAGCGGCCGCGCCCCGGGCCAGATTGGTGCGCCAACCGGAGGCTCGGCGTTCGATGGCCGCAAAGAGCTTTCCTCCAATCACGAATGCCCTGACATCTACCCCGCCGTGGTCTACGGTGCGCTGCAAGTAATAGACAGCCCGGATCTGCTCCAGAGTGCGGAAAACCCGGAATGCCATTTCCTCATCCTGAACTCGGACCATCCCCAGACCCATAGATCCAAACAGAGGTTTCACGATCACGTCCTGCAGCCTTCGGAAAGCCTCGACGGCCTCTTCCGGCCGTTCGCACACCACGGTCTCCGGCGTGGCTATGCCGCACTGTTCCAGCAGGGCCGAGGTCCAGAACTTGTCAACCGTTCGCTCGATGGTGCGGGGCGAGTTGATAACCTTCACACCCCGGTCTTCCAAGCGATGCAATGCATCCACTCGGAAGACGATCTGCTCCAGCGACCCTGAGGGAATGATGCGGGCGAGCACCAGAT
>DASUVR010000317.1:0-2141 GCA_036378855.1 Gemmatimonadales bacterium
TACAATTTGGCAGTCGAGTAGCGTAGAAGTAGCACGTAGCAGTAACTCATTATTCTACAACACGACAGCATTTTCTGTTAATCACCGGGTCGGGGGTTCGAGTCCCTCCTCGGGAGCTGAACCAATTTCGAGATAAAAGCACGAGCCCGGACGCCGTACGTCCGGGCTCGTTGTCGTTGAAGAAACCCCACCCCTGCGGAATAACTATCTCACGTTGAAGAACCCACTGTAGAGCCACGGCTCCGGACCATGAGGCCCGAGCTGCGGCAGCTCGTCCGAGAGCGCCCGCATCCGGAAGGTCCCGCCATCGGTGATGCTCAGGTTGAACACCGCGACTCCGTTCTGGGTATCTCTGAACCGATCTCCCACCAGCAGGGTATTGGACGGCACCTCGTTGCCCTGGCGGAAGATGCCGACGTAGATCTCGATCCCGTTCAAGGGAACCACATTCCCGTTCACGTCGACGATGGCCACCTCGACCTGGAACGGCTGGTTCCGGTTGACGTCGTGCGGCGGGACGCGGAAGACAAAATGGTCCGGCTTTGCCGACGTGGGTGGTGGCGGCGGCGGCGGCGGCGGTGGTGGTGGTGGCGGCGGTGGCGGCGGAGCCACGGCACTCGCGGTGAAAATCACCGGGCTTCCCCGGAGCGAGCCGGCCCGCGCCTCAAGCGTGTTCCGTCCCGCCTTGCCCAGAATCCAGCTATCCACCCGCGCGATACCATCGGCGTTGGTCGTCTGGATCCCGCCGTTCACCGTGCCGCCGCCCTGGCCCACGACGAAGATCACTTCAAAGCCCGCTACCGGATTGCCCTCAGTATCGAGGACCTGCACTGCGGGACGCACTGGAACTTGAGCCCCGGGCTCTGCCCGCTGATTGTTGCCCTCGACCAGCCGAAGCCGGTCCGCCGGGGCGAGCGAAACGGTGACTTGGGCGGTTTGATTGATCTGGAGAGTGCCATCGACCATGGCGACAATGTCCTTGGTCCCCGCGACACTCGACTTGAGCTTACCGACCGCCACACCGTCGATTCCCGTTGGCTCTTTGGGCTGGGTCAGCGTATTCCCGCTGCCGCTAGCTGTCAGCGTGACGGCAGCCCCAGGAACGGGGGCCCCGGTGGCATCGCGGACGGTGACCCGGATGGTCGCGACACCCTTGCCCACCTCGATTGAGGACGGGTCGGCTGAGACGGTTGAGGTTCCTGCGCTGGGCACGCTTCCCGTGCCGCTGCCTCCACCCGACCCACCATCGCCGCCGGCATTGTCGGCCGTTGCCGTGAAGGTCACCGGATCGATCCCGCTCACCACCGCGTTCAAGCTGTTAGGCCCCTCAGACCCCAGCGTCCAGGTGGCGGAAGCTGTTCCGTTCTGGTCGGTGGTGGGACTCTGGGGCACGACGGTGCCACCGCCGGTACTGATCACCCAGGCCACCGGCTGATCAGGCATAGCGTGGCCTTCCTGATCGAGCAGTTTGACGACTACCGGCTGAGAGAGGGGGGATCCCGGAGCTGCGACCTGGTCGTCTCCAGTGACCATCTGGAGCACGGTTGGGGAGCTCGTCGGAGAGCTGCCGGTGGGAAGGACAAGGTCGTCCCCACCGCAGGCGAGCGCGGCAACGGCGCCAGCCGGCGCCAGGAATCGATGGATGAAGCGCAAGTAACCCATAGGCCTATCTATGACTGCACGGGACAGTAGCCCGGGATAATCTGAGATCGCGCCCAAGCTCAGGCTCGGACCGGCCTTATTTTGGCTATGGGCAGTTTAGCGAGCCGCCCCACCATCGCTGTGATACCGACCACAGGGTGGGAACCGGCCAAGAGGAGTGAACCGATGGGGCCGGGCTGCGGTTCCCGGCCATGAGGTGGGAGATCTATCGCTGCCGAGACCTGGGCTTGCGCCAGGGCTTTCCGCCCCGGAACTCGAAGTGCTGCTCGTTGACCACGGATGCCATGGACTCCACTCGGCCATCGCAAGGGATCCGGGCGAACTGGCGGGCCGACAGCCAGGCGGCGCTGTACCAAACCCCGGGTTTGAGCCCGGGGTAGAGTCTCGCGAATTCACGCTTCAGGCGGGCCTCACGCTCGTTCGACATGACCAACTGCACTGTGGGGGATATTGTAAAGCTAGGGGGTAGACACCCCGGC
>DASUVR010000318.1:0-25111 GCA_036378855.1 Gemmatimonadales bacterium
GGTTCTCAGCATCGGCGGCGTGCACCAGCGATACGACACCCAGCTGTTTCCCGGCGCCTCCAACATTACCTCGGTCACCGTAAGCCTTTCCTTCCCACTTTGGGACAACGGGCAACGGGAAATCGAGCTCAGCCGAGCTCGGGTCAACCGCGATGTGTCCCGAGCCATCCGGGAGGATCTCGAGCGTGCGGTGCGGCGCGACGTCTCCAGCGCGTACGACACCTACGAGACCGCCACCGCTGCCGTCGAGTTGGCTCGTGTGGCGGTCACCGTGGCCCAGCAGAGTTATCGGATGCAGGACCTGCGCTACCGGTCGGGAGCCAGCACGATTCTCGACCTGCTCGATGCCCAGGTCAGCCTGGCCGAAGCAGAAGCCGGGCTGGTCCAGGCCCGATATCAAACGCGGCTGGCCCTGGCGCAGCTCGAAGCCATTCTCGGACGCCGACTCTTCTCGAACAAGGATGCTTCGTGAAGCTCAATCATCTAGCAGTGCTGATGCTCGCGGCGGTCGCGGGCTGCAATCGGGCAGAATCCGAGGGGAAGGGGTCGGGAGCCGCTGGAGGTCCTGGCGGGGGCCCGCCCGCTATGCCCGTCGAAGCCGCGGCGGCTCGATCGGATACGGTGGTGGACGCCATTCTGGCCACCGGACAGATCGAGGCCATGCAGTCGATCGACCTGCGCCCCGAAGTGGAAGGCCGGCTGGTGCAGATCCTGGTTCGCGAAGGAGCGCTGGTTGCCCGGGGCACGCCATTGTTCAAGATCGACGACGCGGAGCTGAAGGCTCAGGTCGCTGAGGTTACCGCCGAGCGTGACCTGGCCCGACAGTCGCTCACCCGCACTCGTGATCTGCTGAGCCAGAAAGCGTCATCCCAAGCCGAGCTGGAGCGGGCGGAAGCGACGATGCGAAGCAACGAAGCCCAGCTGGAGCGGCTCAAGGTGAGGCTGGAACGTACCCTCGTGCGCGCGCCTTTCGCCGGCGTCGTTGGCCAGCGGTTCGTGAGCCTGGGCGACTACGTGAACAGCGACACGCGCCTGGTCTCCCTGCAGACCGTTACTCCCCAGCGGGCCTCCTTTCAGGTGCCGGAGCGCTACGCCGATCAGTTGAAACTGGGGCAGCGGGTGAGCTTCCGGGTTGCGGCGTTGCCTGGCCGTGACTTCAGCGGGAAGGTGGATTTCGTGGATCCAATGGTGAAACTGCCCGGACGAACCATCATGGTGAAGGCGGTAGTTCCCAACCCGCGGCGCGAGCTGCAGTCAGGCATGTTCATCGAAGCGCGCCTGGCCACCGACGTCCGGCCTGATGCCGTCGTCATCCCGGAGGACGCGGTGTTGCCGTTGCAGGGGGCGAGCTTCGTCTGGGTGGTAAACAATGGCAAGGCGACGCGGCGGCAGGTGGAGCTCGGCGTCCGTACCCCCGGATTTGTCGAAGTCAAGAACGGTGTGGAATCGAATGAGCAGGTAGTTGTCGGGGGGCAGGAGCGTCTGGCCGAAGGTGCCCCGGTTCAAGCCAAGCTGGTAGAGCGCCGCCCCGCCACAGCATCGGAGGAAGATGTCGGCGAGGCGCGCTCCAATCGCTAAAACAAACCGCTCTTGGCCGCTGCCCAAAGCCGGGTCAGTCGGTCGAATCCGTCCTGCAATATTTCCACCTGCTGGGGGCTGGGCGAGGCGGCCAGAGCGGTTTCCAGCTCTCCTACCACCCGCCCCATCTCCTGGCGCCCTCCCTTGGCGGCCTCCACTTTGATCTCCGCTAGAATCGCGGCGATCTTCCGGCGTACGCTTTCATCGTCAGGCACCTGCCACAAGTAGGTGGCGCTGTCCCGGCCGGACTTACACAGCTCGCCCAGACGGTCCATCAATGGTGGGACCTGGCGCCTGGGCGCCGGTTTTGGCTCATCGCTCATGGAGTCTCCCTGATAAGAGCATCGCGATTCGTAGTCTTCCTTCCGATGTCAGTCGTGTTGCTGGCTGCTCCGGGCGGGGCAGTTCCGGCCGTGGCTCAAGCGCCGCCAGCCTCGCCGACGCCCAGTTCGGGGGAGCTCCCCCGATTTACCCTGCGGCAAATCATCCTGGGAACCAATCGGGCTGTGGTACGTCTGCCGGGGCCATGGCTCCGTGCAGCGACTAGTGTCCCCCCCGAATCGGTCGCCGTCCGGGCGTACCGTACGGCTGTAGAACAGCTCGCAGTCGAGCCGCTGGGAGGGAACGTGCTTGCCGCCGAGCGGTCGCAGCATGTCATGGGCTTGTACCGCCGGGCGGAGATGGTGGGGGCGCTTCAGCGCACACTCGAAAGCATCCGCGGCGCTATCCCCTCGGATCGGGTCAGGGCTCGATTCGACCGGATCTTTCGACCCCGTGGAGCGTGGATCGTTGATCTTCATGACGCCGCATTCGCCTGGGCTCGAAGCCGCGCCTCGTCCATCAGCTGGGAGGCAGCCCGCCCGGCGCTGGCGGGAACCCATTGGCTGGGCTCGAATGCCGAAAAAGCGGAGCCAGAGGACCTGCAGCGAGCCCTGTATGGCCTGGCGGTGATGGAGGCGACCGACTCTACGGCCTTTGCTGCCGCGAGGGCATCCCTCTGGAAAGCAGATTCGGTATCGGCTGCTACGGTGCTGCTGCTTCTGAACGGCTACACTGAAGGTCAACGCTGGTACGCCGATGCATTGGACTTCTTTCTGCGGGAGCGTTGGAGTTCCGGCGAAGGAGGAAAGTCGATTCAGGATTATGTCCGACGAGAATGGCTCCCTGCGTACGGCTCCAACTTTGACGCTCCGCTGCCCCGCATAGAGACCCGATGGTTCGGGTATCCGCAGGCCGTCCCCCAATATGGGGTGCCGCCTGCCCTCTTCCAACGATTGATTCATCCGGACAATTCGGTTGCGTCTCAATGGTTACAGCAGAATGGCCAGCCCGACCTGCTTCGCACCCTGCGCTGGCTGCCTCAGGGCGACAGCAGTCCGGCACTGCTCCGCACGCGGACCGAGACCCTTCGGCTGACCACTGTCTCCCGCCAGTCCCGTGAGAGTCTCAATGGCTTTCTCGAGCCGGATGATGCCATCGCCATCGACCCGGGCTACTCACCCTTGCTGGCGCTCGGCGCCATCGTGCATGAGTGGCAGCACCTTTTGTTTCGGCGACGTCAGCTCGAACAGTTTGCCGAGTCCCTGGGAGACCAGCCTCAAACGATCCTGCGGCTGCCTGGAATCCAGCCTCACCTTGCCGAGGGCTTTGCCGAATGGAGCGCGGAGCGGATCCTGAGCCCCATCACCACGCGATGGCCCTTATTAGGGCTCGGTGAACTGGAGAAGCGAGCGGATTTGAATCAACGGGGCCCGGACGATCAGCATGCTCTAGGGTACGCCATGGTGCGGGCGCTCGCCTCCGCGCTCGGTGATCCGGCACGAGTCACTCAGGTCTTGCTCCGCCATGCCGATGACCCATCGGCCATTGCTCGTGACCCCGCGGCCCTCAAGGCATGGAGCAGATACCGGGGTGCCCAGGATCGGAAACTGTCTTCTCCCGTATTCCAGGTCCTCATTCCAGAGGTCACCTTTACCGTGGACGATGGTTTTCCCGAGGTGGTTACCACCCGAATCCTGGTCCCCCGCCGATGATGCAAGCCCTTCGAGCGATCGTCTTGTTGTCAGTCTTCTTGGCGCCAGGCCTGTCGGCACAGACCACCCGGGCCGAGCGCACTAACTATAAGCAGACTTCAACCTATGCCGATGTGCTGGCATTCCTCGATTCTCTGCAGACCATCACACACGATCTCCGGTTGGGCACCATCGCAACCAGCCCGGAGGGACGGGCCGTACCTTATGTGATCGCATCGCGGCCACTGGTCGGTAGCCCCGCGGAGGCCCAACGCTCGGGCAAGCCGGTGATCTACCTGCAGGCGAACATTCACGCGGGCGAAGTGGAGGGGAAGGAAGCCGCTCAGATGCTGCTGCGGGACCTGACCGCGGGCCCACTCCGGCCTTTACTCGATAAGATCGTGCTTCTGGTGGTTCCGATCTACAACACCGACGGAAACGAACGCTGGGGTCCGGGAGAACAAAACCGGCCGGGCCAAAACGGGCCGGAGCCGGTGGGTCAGAACCCGAATGGGCAGGGGCTCAATCTCAACCGTGATTATGTAAAGATGGAAGCGCCGGAGACCCGGGGCTCGGCCGCGCTGATTCTTCAGTGGGACCCCGACCTGTTCATGGATCTCCATACGACCAACGGCAGCTATCACGGTTACGTCCTCACCTATGCGCCCGGCCTGAACCCCAACTCCAATCCCGCCGTCGCCCTGGTGCGCAACCGCATGCTCCCGAGCCTGCGTCAGCGAATGCAACAGCGCTATAAGCAACCGACGTTCTCCTACGGCAACTTCCGCAATCAGAATCCCGATTCGCTGACCCAGGGCTGGGAGACCTACGATGCGCGGCCCCGTTTCGGGACCAACTGGATGGGGCTGCGGGGCCGACTTTCGATTCTGAGCGAGGGCTACAGCAATGCGGACTTCCGAACCCGGGTGTCAGCCACTTACAACTTTGTACGAGAGGTGTTGGAGCTCGCGGGAAACCAGGCGGCGCTGATCAGGTCCGCGGTCCGCGAGTCGGATCGGGCAAGACCCGAGTCAGTGGTGGTCCGCTCCAAGCTGGCGCCTCCAGTGGTGCAGGAGGTGGTTGCGGAAATCACCCAGGACGCGGGGGCGGGCGCCAACGGCTACGCCCGCCGCCGCCGGACCGGCGTCTACCGCTCTATTCGGATGCCGGTTTTCGACCGGTTCACCTCGGCTCGACAGGAAGCGGTTCCCCGGGGGTACGTCATACCCGCCCGGCTGACGGACATCGTTCAGCTGCTTCGGCGCCAGGGGGTGGCCGTTGAGCGGATCTCGCGTCCGCTCAAAATCTCCGTTCAGCAGTTCACGGTAGACAGTCTCTCAGTGGATTCGCTGTTCGAGGGCCACCGCAGCGTTGAGATCGAAGGAAAGTGGCGAAACGAAAGGTTGGACAGCGTGGTCACTGCCGGCTGGTTTCGCGTATCCACCGATCAGCCGCTCGGCACCCTGGCCGCGTACCTGCTCGAGCCGGCATCCGAGGACGGGGTGGTGACCTGGAATCTGCTGGACCGGGAGCTGCAGCCTGGGCAGCCATACCCGATTCTCCGGGCGCGGGATCCACTGTCGGGGCCTGCGGTGTTGGTGCCCTGACCGGCGTAGCATCGTGTATTTTGAAGCAAAGCTCTTCCATTCCTCGAGGATGACGTCGTCATGACCACCGCTACCGCCGCACACACCCGGTCCGTGATTCATTGGTTCTGGGACTGGACCAAGTCGATCATTGTCGCGCTCGTAGTCTGGTTCTTTCTGCGCACGTTCCTGGTGGAGGCGTTTCGGATCCCCTCGGGCAGCATGGAAAACACCTTGCTGATCGGGGACTTTCTCTTCGTCAATAAAGCCCTTTACGGCGCAGAGGTCCCGATCATCCACGCCCGGCTTCCCGCGGTACGGGAGCCGAAGCGCGATGACATCCTGGTGTTCGATTCAGTCGAGGAGGAAGGGCTGAAGGTGGTTAAGCGGCTGATCGGCATGCCCGGTGACACTCTGAGCATGGAAAATGGTGAGCTCTTCCGGAACGGCCAGCGGGTGAACGAGCCGTACGCGCTGCACTCTGATCCGACCCGCTCCGAAGACCCTATCCAGCGCGCCAAGATGCGGGAATGGCAGCTCCCCCATCTCGTCCGGCGTGACCCTGCCGGCTATCAACCCGACCTGCAGGAGTGGGGGCCAATCGTGGTCCCGGCCGATTCCTTCTTTATGATGGGAGACAACCGGGACAGCTCGTACGACGGGCGGTATTGGGGCTTTCTTCCGCGCACGAATGTCCGGGGCAGGCCGCTGATCGTCTATTTCAGCTACGACCCGAGCAGCTGGCGGGCCTTGCCCTTCCTGACGGCGGTGCGGTGGAAGCGGCTGTTCACGAAACCGAAATGATTTATGGAGTGTTTCCGTCCTATGAGGAATGTGACGGACGGGGAGATTCAGGCAGGGATGAGCGATTCAGGGTTCGGGGAATATAGGCGGCGCTGCGCCCGCAATCCTTGCAGTGGAGAGTCACCCGGCCGCCAGGTGCATCCTCAGCGCTGGAGCGTTCAGGGTAGCGTTCTACGGTGATGCACCCACATGACGGGCAAACCAAAGGCTTCTGGTCTCGGTCTGCCGCGATCAGGATGAGCGCCTCGGGCGCCCGGTATTCCTTCACTCCCCGACGTCCCACGGTCGGCCCTTCCAGGCGGGGCTGGTGGCACGGAACTAGCTAACCCCACCCACTGCGAATGTACGAAAAAATTCAGGACCGCGCAAAGCTCTAGCTCACTCTTTCGGGAAGGCCCATGCATCGTCTTGCCGCCTCCGCCATCTATACGGCAATACTTGTTCTGGCGGGCGCCGTCCCAGCCGAGGCGCAGAATAGACAAGTCATCCAGATCGAGGCCGATCGGGAAAAGGATGTCTACCGCTTTGTTCCTGCCAAGGTGACCGCGCGCGCCGGCGACGTTCTCATTTTCAAGGCCGTGCGTGGTTCGCCCCATAGCATCGTGTTCGAAGGTCGGGATTTGAGTGAGGCCACTCATGAGGCCATCAACGGCGCCATGGGCCGCCGCACTGGAGACCTGAGTAGCCCTCTTCTGCAGACCGACGGATCCGAGTACCGGATTGTGGTGCCGAGGGTGGCACCAGGGGTATATCACTTCTACTGCCTACCTCACCGAGCCTACGAAGAGCAGGGCGAGCTAAAGATCGCAAAGTAGTAATTACTACTACTAGCGCCCGAGGCCTGCTCGTGTGAAGTTTCCGTCCGGCCGGGAATGCCCCTGCCGGAACGGCTGTTTTAAGCGGCGTTGGCACGCAGTGAGGAGGACTCTCGTGGTGACGGAACTTGGCGGTTCGCAGATCTCGACCCTGCTGGAAACCCTTCCCGGTATCGCAAACGTGCTCCGAAGCCCAGTGGCGGACGCCTTGGGCAGCATTATCCGGGCGGCAGCCAGGGTAGGCGAGTTTAACGTGGCCGATGCCGACGAGCTGGTCCGTTATGCCACGCGGCGAGGGCTTCTGGGCATGGATGAGGGCGAGCGAATTCTGGCCGAAGTGCACGCCGCCGAACAAAAACGGGCGGAAAAGGCAGCGGATCGGGAGCGGGCTCAGCGGGCGAAGGCGCGCGCCAAGCCCAAGTCGATGCAGCGGATAAAGCCAGCCAAAGCGGTCAAGAAGACAGTGAAGGCAGGCCGAAAGAAGTAACCCGCCTCACGTCTTAAAATCCTGCATCAAAGCGGTGAGCCTGGTAGCGCCTTGCAAAAGGTCGCCGGCGCTCGCCGCCATTTCTTCGGTGGAAGCGGTCTGCTCCTGGGCAGCCGCGGTCACCTCTTCGCTGGCCGAGGCGTGTTCGCTGGCCGCGTGGCTCACCTCCTGGGTGCGCTCGCCCAGCTGGGCCACGATACCGCGGTTGGCTTCTGCCTGGCGGACCACCTCTCCCGCGGCCGAGTGCACCTCGTGAACCGCGATCGCGATATCCTCCAGCGCACGAGCGGCCGCCGTGGCCACCACCTCGATGCCCTGAACCCGGGCCGAGCCGACGTCCATTGTACCGGACACCTCTCGGACCTGCTTTCTGATGAACTGGACGGTTTTCGCCACCTCTTCAGCTGCGGTGGAGCTGGAATCGGCCAGTCGCCTGACCTCCTCCGCTACAACGGCGAAGCCTCGGCCGTGCTCCCCAGCCCGGGCAGCCTCGATCGCCGCATTGAGGGCCAGCAGGTTGGTCTGGGATGAGATCTGCCGGATGAGGTCGATGAAAGCTGTGATCGGCTCGGACAGCCGGCTGAGCTCCTGGACCTGCTGAGCCGAGGTGGCAACGATCTGTTGGATGTCCAGCAAGGTCTGACCGGCCGCGGCCACGTCGCCCTTGTGCCGAGCGGCCAGCTGCCGGATACGCCCGCCCAACTCCACCACGCGAGACGCCGCCGCGGCATTCGACTCTGCAATCTGGCGCAAGCTCATAAGCAGGGCGTCGGCCTTTTCCATCCCCCGTACCTGCTGTTCGGCGCTGGTGGCGATTCGGACCATGGCGGTGGAGATCTGCCCACTGCTGGCGGCCAACTCCTCGCTCATGGCGGAGAAGTCGGTAGCGCTGTTCCCGATCTGACTGGCTTCGTTCACCACCGAAACGACAACACCACGGAGCCGCGCGGCCATGCTGTCCATGGCTCGGGCCAGCTGGTCCAGCTCGGTGGGCATCTGCCCCAGCTGTACCCGACGCAGATCACCGGCCCCGAACCGATCGGTGGCCCCGATCAAGCGGCGCAGGGGCAGGTCGACCCAGCGGACGGTCAGAATCGCGGTGGCGGAACCCAGCACCAGGGAAACGAACAGCAGGCCCCACAGCATCAGCCGCCGGTGGTTCGCGTTGCGCCGGAGCTCCGTGGCCCGGACCATGGACCGGTTGGTCTGGGCCAAGGCGAGAGCGCGCACGTCACCCAGGAGCGTGTCTGCCGGGGCCCGGGCATGATCCGCCTCGCGTCGGGCCTCATCGGTCCGCCCGAGATCTGCCAGAGCATGCGCCCGGGCATAGTCGACCTCCACCTGGGCCTGATTGGCGGCAATCTTGTTGACGATGTATCGGTCGGACGTAGTCAGCGCGCCCAGGATCCGGTAGCGCCGGTGATAGACATAGGCTGAGTCACCTTCGTCCAGAAAGCGCTTCCGGGACGTCTCGGAGGGAACTGTCAGATACTGCTCGGCTGCCCGCACCTCGGAGCTGAGCGAGGCGATCAGGCCGTTGCTCAAGTCGGTGCTTTCCAGCAGGAGCGAGAGCTCCTTGTCCACTGAGCGGTCCAGGGCGTCGATGGAGTTGACTCCTAACAACGCGAGTCCAAACACCAGCGCCAGGAGTATGGCCATCCCTCCGACCACCCGGCCGCGGAGGCTTCGGAGCACTCTCATTGATGACTCGCCAGGCGGACCTCGCCATCGCGCACCACGCCGATGTACACCGTCTGGTTGGGTACATCTCCGCGCATGTCGAAAGCGACTTTCCCAGTCACGCCGTTGAAGGCGGGCAGTGTGGTGCCGATCTGGGCGAGCACCCGTCGGACATCGGCGCGCTTTGAGCCCGCGCGGACGAAAACATCGCGCAGGAGATAGACGGCATCATAGGTGGCGGCAGCCGGCTGATTGGGGAGGCCGGCCTTGGGGAACTTCTTCCGGTATGCCTGGACAAACGCGCGGTTCGCTGCCGTCTCCAGGATCGGCAAATAGGACGAGGACAGATAGACCCCATCGGCGATCGCTCCTGCCTCCTCGATTCCCTCGAGACCGTCTCCGCCGAGCACCGGCATCTGCAGGCCGCGGCTTCTTGCCTGCCTCAGGATGCCTTCGGCCTCCGTCCGATTACCTGCTACCAGCAGGAACTGGACTTTTCCCGCCTTGGCCATTCGATCGAGATAAGGCCCAACGTCCGGCGTGTCGCCCAGATAGGGGTCGATGGCGATCAGCTGGCCACCCCGCTGGATGTAGTCCCGCACGAACATCTGGCGGATGCCGCGACCATATTGATCGTTCAAATACAACACCGCCCCGCGCTGCAGTCCCAACGAGTCGTAGATCCAGCGTGCCAGCGCGATCCCGTGCGCCAGATCGCTGGGACAGATGCGGAAGGTGTAATCGCCGGCAGTGGAGATTTCGGGAGAGCTCGAGGAGGGCGAAATGGCCGCAACGGGATCGGGTCCGCCGTTGTAGACTGGGGACGCAGCGAGTGTGGTTCCGGAAAAAACGTGGCCGATCACGGCCGACACACCGGCATCGTACAGATCGCTGGCTACGAAGACGGCTGAATCGGGGTCGGCGTAGTCGTCCCGCTCGATCAATTCCAGAGGGCGACCCTGCACTCCCCCCTTGGCGTTGATCTCTTCCACCGCCAGCTCGGCGGCCCGCTTCATGGGAATGCCTACAGGATCGCTCAGCGAGCCGGCCAGCCCGATTCGAATGGGCTCGCGCGATAGATGGCACGCTCCCATCAACACGATGAGCAATCCGGCCAGCATTTTCCTCATAGGTTTCGCACCATGCCTGATTGGACCGATCGCAGCCCCGACGCGACGTTCGACCTCCACGGTCAGACCGTGCTCGAGGCCGTCACCAATGCCGAACGCTTTCTTCGCGCCCAGGCGAGAGCCAGACCTGGTTGCGTGGTCCGGCTGATTACCGGCCGCGGCCGTTCGGGAGGCGGCGCGCCGGTTCGAACCCGAATTCGGAGCCTGCTCCGCGCACTCAAGGAATCGGGGAGCGTGGTGCGGGACTTCCTGCTGGAGGACACCGAGGGCAGCTATCTGGTTCGACTCTCGGGTTGAAGCTCGAGTGGCGCCTGTTGCTGAGTCGGCCGATGCTGCTGGTTCGTCCCCAGTTATCGAGCACCCGCCCGTCCACCAGACTCACCGATGCCACCTGAGTGCCACCTTCCACTCGCCAGGTCAGCCGAATCATTCGACCCCGGCGCACCCACTGCAGCATGCGCTGAGTGCCCTGCACCCGAGTGACTACTTTGCCGTACCGGCTTTGCAGAGTGTCCTGCCAATTTCCCAGCTGCGCCGAATCCACCTTCCCGGACAACGTCATTACCCCGGCCAGGCTGTCGATGGCCGACACCCAGACGTCTACCCGAGGCTCACTCTTTCCTTTGGGCAACGCTCCCCGGCACTCCGAAACCCGGCGATCGGACCGGGACTGCCGGCAGCGCAGCGAGCCGCTGCTATTCCGAACCCGAAGATTCAGCTCTTCCAGGCGAGCGCCCGCGCGAAACCCCAGGAATTCGAGGGCGGTGGTGTCGCCGCTCGCCTTCACGGCGGGGGCACTGCGTTGGGATGGCAAGAACAAGAGACCTGCAAACACAACCGCGCGCAGCGCCGTTACCATGCGCTAAGACCCTGGACGAGATAGCAGGATTATCGGTCGGTTGGGCGGGAACTGGAGACGCCGAAAGCCCCCGCCACGAATGGCGGAGGGCTCGGCTTGAACTAACGACTCAAGGGGAAGGGCGCTGGGGAGTCAGACCTTGCGGACGTTCGAGGCCTGGAGCCCTTTCGGGCCTTCGACCACCTCGAACTCCACGTTGTCTCCTTCGGAAAGCGAGCGGAAGCCATCGGCGATGATTGCCGTGTGGTGGACGAAGACGTCTTTGCCACCATCCTGCGCTATGAAACCGAACCCCTTCGCATCATTGAACCACTTGACCGTACCCTTCGCCATTGCTGCAACCTCTTGAAAAGGGAGCCCTCGGGCCCCGGGGAACCCCCAGCCGGGCTGGCCGGGTTAAAAACCCCTAAAAAAGCCGCGCGGATCAAAGCACCCGGCGGCCAAAGCTTGCTCAGAAATGGAAGGGAGGCACAGCGTATTGCATGCCATAAGGTCATGCTTGGGAACGATTTTGTCAATGGAGTCCGACCCTAGCCAATGGTCCAGAGCGGAGCCGACTGCTGCAAAGTTTGTCACTTCTGGCGAGGACTAGCGCAACACGACTCCGGCAGCTCGCAGCTCATGGTCGAGCAACCAGCGTTTCTTGGCCAGCCCGCCACCGTAGCCGACCAGGCCGCCATCCTTCCCCACCACGCGGTGGCAGGGAACCAGAATGGCCAGGTGGTTGGCAGCGACCAGCCACCCGATCTGGCGCGGGTGAAGATGGGTGATGCGCGCGAGGTCGTCGTACGAGCGAGTCTCGCCCAAGGGGATCTTGCGGAGAGTTCGGAGCACGGCCATCTGGGCCGGCGAAAGATCGAACCAGTGTTTCAGATGATCGAGGGAAGGGGTGGGGGTTGGCGATCCCGCGAAGTAGTTGTTGAGCCAGGAGCTGGTCACGCGGCAGCTGCCCTGGGCAATGTGGAGCTCGGGCACAGCAGCCCGGAGCCGGACCGCCCATTTGATCGTCACGGCCCGGTTGGGATACTCGATGACGAGCGGACCCGCCTCGCACTCCACCAAGGTCAGTAATCCGACTGGCGAGTCGTAGGACGTCCACTCCACCCTCATGGGCGACTCCTCCTTAGCTGTCCTTCCCGTCTTTCCCGCTCTTAACTTACATTCTCCCGTCCGGGTCCGCCTCCACTGATTCCCTCGAGGAACCGCATGGTGATTCTTCTGGCGACGATCGCTTCGCTGCAGCAGCAGCCGAGCGGGTCACCTTCCAATAATTCCGGGATTGCAGCAGTGACCGTGGAACCGGCTGAGGTCGCCTTGCAAGTGGGCGACACCGTGCGGCTCAAAGCCAGCGCGCGAGACTCCGCCGGACGACCGCTGCAAGACATCACCGTGCGGTGGTTCCAATCGGGTGGCCACTTCGAAGGCAAGGTGGACTCGACGGGACTCGTCACCGGCGGGTCTACCGGGACTCTCACGGTGAGTGCCCTGGTCAGCCGAAAATCAGGTGGTGCGCCGGCAGCCGGGTTTGCCCGGGTAACCGTTCTCCCGCAGCCGGCGGCCAAACTCTCGTTCGACCGTGAGGTCTCCCGGCTGTACGAAGGACAAACTCTCACGCTCGAGGCCACGCCATACGCCGCCAACAACGACCGGCGCTACGACGAGGTGCTCTGGAAGTCCGACAGTCCCCGCGTGGTCTCCGTAACGTCTACGGGGCGTCTCACCGCGGGGCGCCCTGGACGGGCCACCATCACGGCACGAGCCGGACACGCCAACCGGTCTCAGACCATCGAGGTCACTCCGAATCCCGTCGTGTCGCTCATGATCGAGCCGGAGATGGCCACAGTTCGAACCGGTGAAGTCGTTCGATTTGCTTCCCGAGCCCGGGACAAGGCGGGAAAGGTTTTGCCCGACATCCTGCCGGAGTGGGAGCTCAGCCCTGGCAACGGGCAAGTCGACCACGCCGGGGTCTTCGTGGCCGACATTCCCGGCAGCTATCGGGTGACCGCCCGGTTTGCCGGGCGCGTTGCTGAAGCCTCGGTGCAGGTCCGGGCCCGGGACGCTCGCCGGCCGGCCACCCTGGTTGGAAGGCTACCGCTGAAGCTTCAGGCTGCCGAGTTCTGGCTTCACCCCGACGGCCGACATGGCTACATCAGCACCATTGGAGATCGGATCTACGCCGTCGATGTATCCAACCCGGCGGCCCCGTCGATCACCGATTCGGTGGTGGTCGATGCTCGCACCATCAACGATGTGATGACGACGGAGGACGGGAAGTACGGCGTCCTCACCCGCGAGGGCGCCTCTACCCGCAAGAACGGCATTGTCATTCTCTCGTTCGAGAGCCCGGCCCATCCCAAACCGATCGCCGAGTTCACCGAGACGGTGACCGGTGGGGTACACAGCACGTTCATCTACCGGGGGCACGTCTATCTGACGGATGACGCCACGGGTTCGCTCCGGGTTATCGATATCCGCGATCCCTACAAGCCCAAGCAGGTAGCGCGGTGGCAAACCCGCCCGGACGAGGCCGGCAACTTCCTCCACGACATAGACGTGAAGGATGGCCTGGCCTACCTGAGTTACTGGAATGAAGGCCTGGTGATCCTCGATGTGGGCAACGGGGTCAAACAGGGAAGCCCGGAGAATCCGCAGCTGGTGGCTCAATACAAGTACGATCTGAACGCGCTGTACCGCGAGGTGGAAGCGGTTGGCGGGCCCGGCTTCATCCGGGGGACCCACACCGCCTGGCGCGCCGGCAAGTATGTCTTTGTAGGAGACGAGGTCTTTTCTGCCACGCCACGCCCGACCGAGGGCGGTGGGGTCGTTGGTCTGGGCCGGGCCTATGGCCGGCTCCATGTGCTCGACGTATCGAATCTGGAACGTCCCCAGGAAGTGGCCTACTACGAGCCCAAGGACGGTGGGAGCCACAACGTCTGGGTGGCCGGCGATACGTTGTACCTGGGCGATTACCAGGGCGGCCTTCGGGTGATCGATATCTCGGGCGACTTGCGGGGCGACCTCCTCAGACAGGGGCGCGAAATGGCCCACGTGGTTACCGGGGATCGCGACGGGGTGGTTCCCAACGCCCCGAACGCATGGGGAGCAATTTATCGGAACGGATTGATCTACGTGCCCGATATCAACTCCGGCTTGTGGATCGTGAAGGTAGAGGCCAAATCAGAGTTGGTTCCTTAAGCCGCTATATTCCTTCCATGTCCTCTGCTCAAGCCCTGGTTGTCCGGACCTTCACGGATCGAGCCGAAGGCCTGTCTCACTTCGTGCTGCGGGCGGGCGAAGCGCCCCGACTGCTCGCCTTCGACGACGCACTGGGCTGTCCGGTGGAGACCGCCCTGGCTGCATTGGAGTGGACCGGTGCGGTCGGAATCCTTCAGGATGACGACCTGCTCCATGCGGCCCGGCTCACCAGTGAGACGGCTGCGGCGGTCATCGAACGAAAGTCCCAGGACGGCAGGCGCTACGTCTATCTTGGCCCCCGGCTGGATGCCCCGCCCATGGATGTGTTCGAGGGCGCCATTCTGTTCGATGAGCCGGGAGTCAAAGCGGTGGAGTTCACCCAGCGGGCCCACGGGCTGGCCCACTTCCTTCGAGCCACTGCCGGAGCCGGAGCGCTGCTGGCTTTGCTGGGCCGGCGCGCACCCGAGATTCGGCATCTGCGCCGCTGGCTCGGGCCCATCATCCAGCAGCTCGACATTCCCCGTGCGCTGGTGGCGGGCTGGTTTGCGGCCGGGGCGGCAGGCTGCCTCTTTGCGACGGTCGAAGGCGAGCCCAACTATCGCTATATCGAAGTGGGGATGGAATCGTGAAACGAATGGTTGGGCTGCTGGTGCTGGCCCTGCTGGGCGGAGAGCAGCTCGCGGCGCAGACGGTGCTTCGTTCCCCTCCTCCACTCGACTCTGCCCGGGCTTCGCTGCGAGATGCCGTTCTAGTCCTCCGCGATTCCCTGGTCACGGTGGACGGTGCAGCCGCAAGGTTGCAGCGGGATTATCGCAATGCCTCGGACCCATCCCTGCTCTCCCGGGCGCAGCAGATGTACGAGGCCTGCGCCCGGTCGGGTCGGACGGTCCCACAGGCTCGCTTGGCAGTTAAGCGCACCGCAGTAAGCCAGCCGGTCAAAGTGCAGCGGCGCCAGGAGCTGGTTGAAGCAATGGACCATCTCACCCAAGCCCTCGGCACCTGCGAAACCGAGTTTGCCGCCATGAGCAAACCGGGTGAGGCCGAGCGGGTACGGGGCTATGCCAATGACCGGGCTACCAAGGTCCAGGGTGCCATGCGCAGCTACGAGCACGTGCTGCGCGAGTTTCTGGGCACCATGGGTATTCAAGTTCTACCCCTCGGAGTAAGCGCCGGGCCCTCCCAGTAAACACAAAGATGTGGATTCACATGTCCACATTCTGTGGACGGAGCTGGTTATTGTCTGCCAGCCTCGCAGGTTAGCTATCCACATCGATCCCCACGCCAAGTGGCGTAACCCGAATAAAGATGGGCACTTGCGGCTCTTTTACCGGTTCCTATCTTAGGCCTACGCGCTTACAGGTATGTGCTGGGACCAAGGTTTCGGGACGGCCTGGGAGCGGGTTTGAGCGGGATATCAGGGGAGAGTGCCGACGCAACCAAGGGCTCAGGCACTTGCTGATCCTGGTGATCACCCCGGCTTAAACAGATGAAACCAGTCGCGTGCTTCATCCGCCCCGATCTGGCGCCTCGGGGTGCAGTGCGAAAGGTCGGTCCGCGACCCGATCTGACTCGCAGCGCTCCCATAGACGAACCAGGTGGGATGGCCATCCGGCCTGGGGATCGAAGCCAAGGCTTCACCGTGCCCTCCCGAGCGGCGAATCAGCCAACCGGTGGCAGGTGAGAGAAGAACGGCGGCAGTGATGCCCCGACCTTGGGTAGTCCATGCGGGGGACGGCCGTCTAGCCACGACTAGACGGCCGTTCCGTTTTTCATGGGAGCTATTCTTCTCCAGATGAAAGCGATGACCATCCTGGTGCTGCATGGTGATCCCGCAGTCAGGGAGGAGCTCGTCTCTGTGTTACGACGAGGAGGGTATACCACGCTGGCTGCCGACAGCGCGGGCAGCGTGGCCGCCCAGCTGGATGGTGAGGTGGATGCGGTGCTGCTGGACTTGAAGCAGGCAGAGGTTGACCGAGATATCCTTGGGCAGGCCTTGACCCCGCCCAGCGTGGCCGAGCCGGACTCTCTCGAGGCGGCAGAGCGGCGCCACCTCTCACTTGTCCTGCGCCATACCGACGGAAACAAGCGGCGGGCTGCCCTCATTCTTGGTATATCCCGCTCCACATTGCTCAACAAGGTTCGCAAGTACCGCTTGGAAGACGGCTGATGGGCCGGGGAGCCTGAAGCGGAGATAAATGGCCCGGATCCATCCTGGCCTCCGGGCCCGCCGCCCGCCGAAGGGGCCGTCTGCCCTCCCTGCGTTCAGCGCTATCTCACGACTTTCACTCTTCCCAAGCGGGAGAATACAACGGTGCGAGTGGCCGACCCTCGCACGAGGTGCAGCGAGGCATTGGAGAGGCCCAGGGTGAAGCCTTCGGGGGAGAACGTGACATGCCGAGCTGGGCCTCCAAGTGACACATCGAACAGCGACGGACCGGGCTCTGCCCATAGCGCAACGGTTTCGGAACGGGGCGTGATGGTGAGCGCCGACGAGTCGATGGTTAGCGTGAGCGTCAGCCCCCGTGCGATGGCCATGATGCGGGCACGCTGGTGAGCGGCAACCAGATGAGACGCCGCGGCCTCGACCTGAACCCGATCCCAAGCCTGGGAGAGCGGGGGAATGGCAATGCTCATGAGGATGCCGGTCACTGCAAGGACCAGCAGTAATTCCGGAAGGGTAAAGCCTCGTTTCATGGGTCCAGAATAGGGTCGAATCTCCCTTCAACGGCACCTTTTTTGTGCGTTGCGAGGCGGCAAAGGGCGGACCGCGTGCCCATGCAAGCGTTGGCCCTTGTGTGGCCCGCTCGGGGCCGCGATACTAGCTGTACCCCCGAGGGCTCAGCAGGACACGGAAGGAAATGCCTTTGTATACGCCTCAGCGGCTGTTCGGTGAGGTCGAATCGTCTTCGGACATTCTGACGCACGAGCCCTTCCTCGAGCGCGCCAGGGTGCAGCGAGAACAGGCCGATGACGGCTCCGCTCGCCTTGCCCTGGGGGCGTACGTCGTGGCCCGCCTGTTAGACAAGCTGCTGCTGCTCTCCACTGATCCGGAGCACATCGGAGCCTACCGCTGGCAGCGCGAAGCCGTGCGCCGGCACGTGAGTGATCTGCCCCCTGACGCACCCGAATCGGCTCATCTCTCTGGAGTGGTAGAGGCAATTCCCGCCGATGGGCGGATGCAGCCCAGCCTCTGGAAGAACCTCATTGCATACGCCTACTTCCTGGAGCATGACGCTCGCCTGGAGGAAAGCCTCGAGGTCCTGAGCCTCGCGGCTCGGGCCCAGGGCAAACAGATCTCCCCCCGCGACTTTGCAGCGTATGCCCTGTTTGCCGGAAGGCTCAATCGGCAACTGGCTCGCTGGAGTGCGGCCACTCGGTGCTACGCTGCTGCTGAAGAGTGCGCGGCGGGTGCGGGAGAGTCCGTATCGAGGCTTCGGGGACGGCTGGGCCGGGGAATGGTTCATCGAGGCCAGGGCAACTTTCCTGCTGCACGCGATCTACTCGACACCGTGCTGAAGGAGGCAACCGAGCTTGGCCTCCGTGAGGTCCAGGGTCTCGCCTACGCCGAGGCCGGTGTGCTGTACGGCCTCCAGGGACTCCGTCTCGAGAGCCTGGAAGCTCACTACCGGTCATTTCAGCTCACCGATGATCCGATCGAGCGGATGCGCATCCTGGGCGACCTGGCTGGGGGGCTGATCGAGATCGGTGCCACCGACGTCGCCCGGATCGCCTTTGAAATCGTGGCTCACTCCCAGGCCCGCGTGTTGGTGCGGATTAATGCCGCTCTCGAACTGATGAGCCTCGAGGCGGGTGCCGGCAACCGGGTGGCCTTCGAGCGCTGGCGCGCGGTGGTGCAGGAACAGCGGGATTCGATGTCACCCAGTATGACGGTGGACTACAACTACAAGCTGGGCGCCGGTCTGGCCCAATTCGGCCAGACCAAGCGCGCGCAGATCTTCTTTGCCACCGCCTTGCAGCTGGCGGAGCAACACAAGCTCAATGCGTGGTACTTCAAGATCGAAGATGCAATTCGCAGCCTCAGTGAGGCCGCAGAGAAGCCTGCAACAGATCTCCCCAGTCAGCTACCCGGTGACACAGCTCAGCTCCGGGAGATAGAGAATGGACTGCGGGTGTACGCGTCGGCTGATGCTCTTCAATGATGGAGCTCAAAGGGCAGCGGCAGCCCGATTAGGCCCATCCCCCAAAGTCAGTTGTTTGGTCCCTGGCCTTCCTGGAAGGAAGCCTGGGTCTGGTCAGAGGGACCAGTTGTGTCGCTGCGAGTGCAGGCGGTGCTCAGGGCGGCGGACGCAATCAAGGCGAGGGCCAGGCCGTAAGTCTTGGAGCGAGACATGTAAAGGTCCCTTTCAGATGGCGTTGGTGCTTGAAGCGGGGATGCAGCGCCAATCTGGGATGGCCTGTTTGCGGTTATTAGGGCCCATTTGCGACAAATAGGGGCCGATTTGCGACATTTGCTCCTGGCAGCAGTTCCTCCCGAACGCCTGATGCGGATTCGCTCGGTTGATCCTGACCGCTATGAATGGGTAGCGGGGATTGGCTGGCCTGATGTGGTGGACACCATTCGCGCCAAGCCGGTCGAGATGGCCGTGGTGGATCCCCTGCTGGGTGGCCAGGCCCGAGCTCACGGCATCGAACGGCTGCGACTGCTCTTCCCCTCGTTGCCCCTCCTGATTTACACTGAACTCGCTCCCGCCACCGCGTCGGTGCTGCTTCAGCTGGGTCGCTCCGGAATCCGCCGGGTGGTGTTCCATCGATTCGAAGATGCACCGGCGTCGCTCCGAAGCGCGATCCAGGCAGAGCTGGAACAATCCGCCTCTCAGCAGGTAATGCAAGCGCTGGGAGGGGCCCTCCAGCAGCTTCCTCACGAGCTGCTCCGCGCGCTGGAGGCCATGCTGCACGCGGGCGACGAGGCGCCGACGGTCACCGCGCTGGCCGAGCGGGCGCAACTGACCCGGCGAACCTGCGAGCGCTGGTTCACCAAGGTAGGATTACCGTCGCCCCGGACGGTGATGGTGCTGACCCGGTTGCTGTATGCCCACCGCCTGCTGCTGGATCCGGGATATACCGTCGAAGACGTGGCGCTCAAGTTAGGTTATAGCAAGACCAAAACCTTACAGATGCATTTGCGCGCGGTGTTCGGAGTAACTGCCGGAGAGCTCCGGGTCGCGCTCTCGACTGAAGAGGCGCTGATGACCGTGACTGAACGGTATCTCAAGCCGATGACCCAGGCCGCGTCGTGAACCGGTACCGGGTCCTGATTATCGACGACGAGCCGGGCGTGCGCCGTACTCTGGAGCGCGCGCTCCGCGGCCATCACTTTGAGGTAGTCTCGGTCGGCGATCCAAACTCCGCGTACCAGGTGCTGGGAGAAACCAGTTTCGACGTGGTGCTGCTCGATCTTCGACTCCCCCAGATCTCCGGAGACGCTTTCTTCCTGGCCATCGTTCGCCAGTGGCCCCGGCTCCTGGGCCGGGTCATCTTGATGAGTGGAGATCCTCTGCCGCCCAGCCCGGACTGGCCGGTCGAGCTGGCCGGCTGCGCCGTGCTCCAGAAGCCCTTCAGCCTAAACACCCTGATCACCACCGTCAGCGCCGTGCTGGCACACGTCGAGGCCGACTCCGACATCCGGGAGGGAAACGGGAATCCATGAACCCTGCTACTCACGCGCCCCCCGACCCGCTCACCACACTGAGGGAATACCGGGCGCTGGCGCCCTGGGGATTACGCGATCTGGCAGCGCTCGCAGGAGGCATCCTCGATGCCTCTGGAGTGGTGCCGGTCAACGCCGCCGCCCGAGCCCGCCCCAGCGAACGCACCATTCGATTCTACGTGGCGCGAGGACTGGTCAGCCCTCCCGATGGTCGGGGCACTGCCGCCGTCTACTCCTACCGTCACCTGCTGCAGGTGCTGGCCATAAAGCTGCGTCAGATGGAGGGGGCGACGCTGGACGCCATGCTGAAGGAGTTCGACGGGATGACCGGCGACCTGATCGAGCGCCGTGCTGCCAGCGCGCTGGGGCCCGGCCTGCCGCTGCCGGATCAGCTCCCGCTGCTCCGGACCCCCGGCACCGGGCGGGGGCGAGTGGGCCGGGCGGTCATGGCCTGGCTGGCTCCGGTAGAAGGTCTGAGCTCCGCCGGATCCACCTGCCGCCGGATCCCGGTTGCGCCGGGGGTGGAGGTTCTGATGGACGAGCAGCATCCTGCTATTCGGTTGAACCGCGATCCCACCGTCATCGCCGAGGCACTGCGCCAGGCACTGGCGTCGGTCATCGGTCTGGAAATCACCCCCCAGGACCCCCCCGAGCTCTCGATGGAGGCACCGGCCTGGAGCCCAACCATGGCCGACTCGGAGATATTCGACCAGCCGGTACTAGGCAGCGAAAGGGCCGAATAGACACTCTCACCCCGATAGGGAATCAGACATGAGCACGGTCGTCCTGCTGGTCGTCCTGGCCGTACTGGTCTTGTGGGTGATCGGAGCCTACAACGGCCTGGTCTCGTTGAAGAACCAGGTGATCAATGCCTGGAAGCAGATCGATGTGCAGCTCAAGCGACGCCACGACCTGATCCCCAACCTGGTAAATACGGTCAAAGGAGCAATGGACTTCGAGCGCTCTACGCTCGATGCGGTAATCTCCGCCCGGAACCGGGCGGTGAGCGCTACCGGGGTCCGGCAGACGGCGCAGGCGGAAGGAGAGTTGACCCAGGCGCTGGGCCGGCTGTTCGCGCTGACCGAGGCTTATCCCGACCTCAAGGCTACCGGCAACGTGGCGGTGCTGCAGGAAGAGCTGACCAGTACCGAGAACAAGATCGGCTTTGCTCGTCAACTGTACAACGACGTCGCCACTCAGTACAACACCAAGCAGATGCAATTTCCCACCAACCTCGTCGCCGGTTTGGCCAAGGCTTCTCCGGCCGAGCTCTGGGAGATCGAGGATGCCGGGGAGCGAGCGGTCCCGGTGGTAGACTTGTCGCTGAACAAACCGGCTTCGTGAGCGAGGACGTCAATCTCTTTGCCCAACAGGAGGCCAATCGACGCCGCTCGCGCTGGCTGATCATCGGGTTTGTGCTGTTCTTCGCCTGGGTGGGCTTCGGCGGAGACCTCGGCTTCTACCTGCTGACGAGTAACGCCGGTCCTTCCCAGTACCACCACGTCGTTCCCTTCATCGGCATCTTCAGTACCCTTGCGGCCGGCGGCATCTGCTGGCACGCCTGGCACTTCGGCCCCAGCCGCGTGCTCTGGTCCACCGGCGCCTGGGAGCTGATCGAGCCGGCGACACCGCAGCAAAAGCAGCTGGTAAACGTGGTAGAGGAGATGGCGATCGCGTCGGGCTTGCCTCGACCGAAAATCTGGATCGTGCCCGATCCGGACCCTAACGCCTTTGCCACCGGCCACGACGCTGCCACCGCCAGCGTGGCGGTAACCGAGGGGCTGCTGAATCTGCTGTCCCGTGACGAGCTGCAGGCGGTCGTGGCCCATGAAATGGCCCACATCCGCAATCTGGATATCAGGCTGATGACGCTTCTGGCCGGAATGGTAGGCGCCATTGCTCTCATGTCCGACGGCATGGGGCGTATGCTGGGCCGCGGAGCGATAAGGCGAGGCGGCGGGGCCGGTGGGCAGCGGAGCAGCAGCAAGGGTTCAAATCCTTTGGCCCTGGTCATCCTGGCGCTCTGGCTGCTGACTTTGGTAATCGCGCCGGTAGTATCCCGGCTGCTCGCGATGGCGGTGAGCCGGAAGCGGGAGTATCTGGCAGACGCCAGCGGGTCTCAGTTCACCCGGAATCCGATGGCACTGGCCACGGCGTTGGAGAAACTGGCCTCGGCTACCGAGCCCACTCGCGCGATCACCCAGGGCGCCGCCCATCTGTGCATCGTGGATCCCGCCCCGACTGCTCTGGCTTCGCGGGAGGGGTTGCTGGCCGATGTGATGGTGTCGCACCCGCCGATTCAACAGCGGGTCATTCGGCTCAAGGGGATGGCGTATCAGCAGGCAAAACTGGAGCGAGCCGGCGCAGGATCTCCTCTGTAAAGGTTCCGGGGTCGAAGGGCAGGCGAACGATGTGATCGGCGCCGCCGTCCCGCGCCGCCGTGCCCTCACCTCTGACCAAGGCCACCAGCAGATACTCCCGGTCTAGCGCAGGAGCAAATCCCCCTAAGGGGCTGGCCCCTGGCGTACTGCCGACGCCGGCGACCACTACCAGTGACACTCCTCTCCGGGACGCCGCGCGCTCGAGATCGGAAAGAGAAGTTGTTCGCTGCACCTGAAATCCGGCGTCGCGGAGCAGGAGCGAGGTCACTCTCGCGAGATCCTCGTCGGGCAGGAAGATCACGGCCTCACCCCGATCTGCCGCCCGCGGCGCCTCTTCCGAACGCGACAGATCGAGCATGCGAACACCCGCCAGATACTCTTTGCTTCGCGTTTCGCGGAGCTCGCCGATGCGTTGCAGAATGTCCCGCACTCGGCGGAGGGCGCTGCGGATGCTCTCCAGCCCCTGGCGCCGCTGCTCGATGTCTCCCTGCAGATCGGCCAGCAGGAGGTCGACATGGGCAAAGGCCGCCATCAGCGGGTTGTTGATCTCGTGGTGGAGGGTAACGCTCATCTCGCCTACTGCGGCCAGCCGCTCCGCCCGCACCAGGTCCTGCTCGGCCGCCGCCAATGCCTTGCTCAGCTCGCGATTGCGCCGCACCCGTTCGAGGATCTGAGGAAGTAACTCCGCCAGAGCGGAGTCCTTTGCCAGGTAGTCGTCCGCGCCAAGACGCAGGGCGGATGCGGCGAAGGCTTCGTTGCCGTGTGCGGTTACCAGAATGACGGCGGGTGGTGAAGGTTGGGCGCGAATGGCGGCCAGCACATCCAGGCCCCTGGTGTCCGGCAGCTGCTGATCCAGCAGGACGATGTCCACATCCTTCAGTGAAAGCAGGGCGTCACGGCCGGTCCTCACCTCGGTTGCCGGGCCGAGCCCATTGGCTGCCAGGACGTGCCGCACCAGCCGCACCATGTCGGGATCGTCGTCCACCAGCAGAATGCGGGGCCCAGCGGCATTAGCCATGCGCTGCTGCCTCGGGCCGAAAGCCGACCCGGCCGAACTTCTCCCAACCGGTCTTGCCCCGCCACGCGTCCCACAGCCCGCGCAGCCTCCAATACAACGTGAGCTGCCGGTAGCCCAGATTTTCCAACACGGCATACAGCAGGAGGATCAGGACTTCGCCCCGGCGGCTGAAGGGAAGCAGATGGCGCTGGAGCCGGTCAGCGAGGCCGTAGCGAAAACGCCAGGCGCCCACCAAAACGGAAAGAACGTTGACCAGTATCCCGTAGCCGAGCGACGCAAGCAGAAATGCCAGGAGGTACGCGGTGCCGAGCAGCTGCAGGCCGGTCAACCACTGCATCACGAAGAGGAACAGGATGCAGGCATAGCCCACGATCTCGACCAGGGGGCCGTAGTACTCGAACAACCAGAACGCCGGGAGCGCAAACCAGCCGATCCGGCCGAATTTGGATTGCCAGAGCATTGCGCGGTGATACCGCAATGACTCGCGCAAACCGCGATACCAGCGTCCCCGCTGTTTGCGGAGCGATTCAAAGCTTTCGGGGACTTCGGTCCAGGCCACCGGGTGGGGAAGGAAAGCAATGCGCCGATGGTGCAGCTTGTCCAGCACGAACCGGTGCAAGCGCACGATGATCTCCATATCCTCGCACACGGTGCCGAGACCGGTCCCGACGTACTCCTCAACCAGGCGGTGCCGCAGGTAGGGGGTGAGATATCCTCCGGCCCGGATCACCGTGTCCTTTTCGAACACGGCGAAGACGCCGCTCAGGATCAGAATGGCGTGCACCCGGTCGAGACCGGTGCGAGCCGCGGTGAAGGAGCGGAGATACTCCACCATTTGAAAACGCGGAAGCGACCGGGTGGGCAGCCCGACCTTCACCACGTGGCTGTTGCGTACCGTGCAGCCGTTGGCGATCGCCACCTGTCCTCCAACCGCCACCACCGTGGGATCTTCCTGAATGACCCGCATCAGCTCCTTGAGCGCACGCTGATCCAGAATCGAATCGGCATCGAGCGAGACGAAGTACGGCGTGGTAGAAGCATTGATGCCGGCATTGAGGGCATCGGCCTTTCCGCCGTTCTCCTTGTCAATCACGATCAGCTGCATCACCTGAGCCGGGAGCGGAATAGTGGCCCGGTAGATCGTCCGCACCGGGGCTGTAGTGATCGCCGGACGGTAGGGTGCGTCAGTCCGGCGCAGCTGAAAGGCGGTCTTGAGCCGCTCCAGAGTCATATCGGACGATCCGTCGTTCACCACGACGATTTCGAAGCGAGGATAGTCGCAGTTGATCAGGCCGGTCACCGTGTCGATGATCGGCACTTCCTCGTTGAAGGCCGGTACGATCATGGTGAGCGGCTTGGTCAGATCGGCCTTATCGATCAGATCGAGGTCCTCAATGAAGTGGCCCGCCACCCGCCGACGGACCTCACGGGCGGACAGCGCAATGAGCCACAAGGTGTACGTGTTGTACAGAATGAAGTAGGCCAGGAACAGTGGCTGGATGGAGAGGACCAGCGCAATTAGTACATAGGCCAGTGTATTGATCACGGCGTGCCTCCCGCGAGACCGGCCAGGGAGAGCTCGAGCGCGCCGGCCACCCGATGGCGCACCGCAGGCGCCGGATCGGACCGGGCCACCTCATGGGCGACATCATCCTGAATCAAAGCCAGTGCGAGACCGGCGGAGAGGCGCCGGTCCTCCGACGGGGCGGTACGGGCGGCGTGGCGCAGCGAACCCAGCTCGGCGGCCTGGCGTACCGCATCGGCGGCCACCCGGGTGTCGAGATTGGGTGGGAGCGGGACGGGAACACCCTGGAGGAGCCGGCCAATGTGCGCCGCTGCCCGGACCGCCATGTCGTTGTCAGACTCGAGGTGCTCCAGTACCAGCAGCCCTTCGGGTC
>DASUVR010000319.1:0-16693 GCA_036378855.1 Gemmatimonadales bacterium
GTCAATGGCGCCGGCTCGATCTCAGGGGGGGCGGTCTGGTGTGTGGCAGTGCCCCCAAAGCTTGGCGCGGTTGCCCGATGTCGGGGCTCAGCCGGCTGCCGGAGCACCTCGGGGGGTGACGCGCTGACACCGGCCGGAAAGGCGGGGATCATGCCTGCTGAGTTCGGGGAGGCAACCTGGCCCAGCGTGCTCGCCTGCACTTCCGTGAACCGCCGCCGCACATCGACCAGCAGGGTTGGCTTGGCTCGAGCGACCAGCGGCACCGACAGCACCCACTGCGCTCCTCCCAGGAGGAGGGCCCCCACCAGGGCGATTCTCAGCTGCTGCCTTGGCTTGCTGCGCCGGCGGCTGCGGGTCTCTCCGGCCAGTTGTTTCGACTTGGTTTTCTTCTTCGGAGCTGCCGGTTCGGGTGAAGACACGATCTTCGGCTGGGGCAGCGGAAACGTCATCTCCGGTTCCGGCTTGGGCTCCGGAGGGGGCTCCAGGCTGAGCGGCGAGGGCGGTTTGGCCTGGGGGCCGGCTACCAGAGCCGCCTGGCTCAGCGGCATCGACAGCGCTGTCTTATAGTGGGGATGGAACTGGATCGGCAGCCACTTGTTCGAGGCGTTGTGAAATATGCGAGCGCGAGGAGTCACCACTCCTCTCTTGATCGCCACGGCCAGCTCTTCGATCGATCTGAATACGGTTTCTTCGCCAGGCGAGAGCTCGATACGGTACATGCCAGACCTCATGAGCGCCGGGTTTCGAGCAAAGGGTGGTGCTGAGGAGCGCTATTTCACGCAACTTTCGCGCTCGGGTTCGATGCACTTTCGTTCATGCCGAGCTGACAGATCCGGGGCGCTGCAACGTTTGTGTTTGAGGGCGGAGGCGCCATCCAACATCAACGACTTGGCGTACGACAGACGCGCTACTCTTGTGCGGCTTTCTGCAGCTTGCCTCGGCGGCAGAAAATTCGTGGGGATAAGCCATCAGAAATGAGACAGCGGAGGTCTGGTAAGTTGCCAATGATCATGCCGTGATCCAGAATCTCACCCGGTATTCCGCGGGGTTTAGATGCTGAAGCTGGCGGTCATTCAGGGGGTGTTTTATCTGGCAACCGGCCAAAACGGATCTCTGGTTGATGAGAACGGTAGGTGTTCTGGTGACGGTGATCGGTGCGGTGCTCCTGCTTGCCGGCAGGCGCCGCCGGGTCACCGATGAGATCGTACTGCTTGCGGTGGGAAGTGCTCTGGGTCTGGCGGCAATCGACGTGATCTATGCTGTATCAGGCCGCATCTCTGCGGTATACCTGGCTGATGCTCTGGTCGAAGTTGGCCTTGCCCTGCTCTGGCTGGTCGCATGGCGGCGGGCAACGTGAGCAAACGGAGCGGTGCTCCCGCGCTCCGTGCTCAGGAGGTCAGCAAGCGCTATGGATCGGTGCTCGCCTTGGACAATGTCTCACTGGACATCTGGCCGGGCGAGTCGGTGGTTTTGGTCGGTGAAAGCGGGTCGGGCAAAACCACGCTGCTCCGCTGCTTCAATCGTCTGGTCGATCCGGACGCAGGACAGATCCTCGTCGAGGAAGCCAACGCCGCGGCGCTCGATCCCATTGCTCTGAGGCGGCGGGTTGGATACGTCCCCCAGGATGGTGGACTGCTGCCCCACTGGCGGGTACTGCGAAACGTGGAGCTGGTGCCCTGGCTCCGCGGGGCGGCAAACGCGCGCGAGCTGGCCAGCGAGGCGCTGCAGCTGGTGGGGCTCGACCCCGCTCTTTTCGCTGAACGCTGGCCTCGTGAGCTCTCTGGCGGGCAGCGGCAGCGGGTAGCGGTGGCGCGAGCCCTCGCCATAAAGCCGGACATCATCCTGCTCGACGAGCCGTTCGGCGCTCTCGATGCGATTACTCGAGTCGAGCTCCAGAGCACGTTCGACCGGGTCCGCCGCACGCTGGGCGTTACCAGCGTGCTGGTTACTCACGACCTTCACGAAGCGTTCGATCTGGCCGACCGGGTGGTGGTGATGCGCCGGGGAAGAGTTGAACAGGTCGCAACCGCCGAAGAACTGCGACAGGCGCCCGCGGGCGAGTATGTGCGCGAGCTGTTGCTGCGCGCCAGGGTAATGCCGGCGTGACTCGGTGCGCCGTGAGCCTTGCATTGCTGCTGAGCGTCAGCCCGGGCCTGGGACAGCAGGACCTTCCGGGTCTCCAATCCAGGCCCATCATCGTTGCTTCCAAGCCCTTTGGAGAGTCGTATCTGCTGGCGGAGATGTTTGCCCAGCTGCTGGAGGCCCGGGGTTTTAAGGTGAGCCGGCGGCCTGGCCTGGGAGCCACGGAGATCGCCTTTCAGGCGCTCCGTACCAATGCCATCGACGTGTACCCGGAATACACCGGTACCGGACTGCTCGCCATTCTGGGAGAGCGGCCCAGTCCCGACCCTCGGGAGGTGTATCGCCGGGTGAGCCGGGAGTTTAGACGCCGTTTTGGAGTGCGCTGGCTGCCGCCGCTCGGCTTTCAGAACACCTATGCGATAGCCGTGCGCCAGGAAACGGCGCGGCAATATCGGCTATCGACCCTGACCGACCTGGCTCGGGTCTCAACCCATCTCCGGGCCGGACTCACCGCGGACTTCATCGGACGAGCCGATGGTCTACCCGGGATCGAGAAAGCGTACGGGATCCGGTTCCGGGCCGTGCGCGCGCTGCTGCCCGCGGTGAAGTACCAGGCGCTCGCCGCCGGCGAGGTAGATGTGATCGACGGGTACTCGACGGACGGGTTCATCGCTCGATACAATCTGGTCATCCTGGAGGACGACCGCCGCTTCTTTCCTCCATATGAAGCGGCGGCACTGGTCGGCTCCAGGTTGGTCCGTGAATCTCCGGCTGCCATAGGAGTGTTGACCGAGTTGAGCGGACTCCTTACCGAGACCGACATGCGGCGGCTCAACCGCCGGGTCGAGGTAGACCGGGTGCCGGTAGACCGGGTGGCTGGAGGAGCACTGCTGGCGTTAGGAGTCACCCGGCCCACCGCTGTTGATTCCGGCTTTTCTCGTACACGGGAGTCGGGGGTTGCCCGCTATCTGTGGGACCAACGGAGCTCCATTCTCGCATTGACCCTGAGGCACCTGCTCCTGGTCAGCATCTCACTGGCAGCGGCCATTCTCTGCGCGGTGCCGCTGGGATTGGCCCTGGAGCGCAGCCGAGGCTCGGCTGAGCCGGTCATTCGCGGAATCGGCCTGTTGCAGACGATTCCCAGTATTGCTCTGCTCGCGTTCATGATCCCCTTGCTGGGCATTGGCGTCATTCCGGCTCTGGTCGCCCTTTTCCTCTATTCGCTCTATCCCATTCTCCGAAACACCTACACCGGTGTGCGCGATGCCGCGCCCGATGCGGTCAGGGCAGGATGGGCTCTGGGCATGACGCCGCGTCAGATCCTGCGCTACGTTCGTCTGCCTCTGGCCGCACCGATTATCATGGCGGGGATCCGGACGGCTGCGGTGATCAATGTCGGTACCGCGACCCTGGCCGCCTTTATCGGGGCCGGCGGTCTGGGCGACCTTATTGCCGCTGGGCTGGCGCTGTCCGACACCCGTATGATTCTTTCAGGAGCCCTGCCCGCTGCGGCGCTGGCGCTGGTGGTGGACGCGGGACTCGGCCTCTGCGAACGGGCGGTACAACCCGGTGGTTAATTCACTCTCGACGTCAGCCATTCTGTGAGACTGCATTCTTTCTCTGCCATTCGACCCGCCCCCGAGCTAGCCTCCGAGGTAGCTGCCGTGCCGTACGACGTGGTCGACCGTGACGAAGCCGCTGAGCTGGCACGAGGCAATCCCCACAGCTTCCTCCACGTCGGGCGCTCAGACATCGATCTGCCGGAGGACACCGACCCTCACGACCCTCGAGTCTACAGCGGCGCTCGTGCTGCGCTGGAACGTTTCATTGCGCAGGGCACCTTGATCCGCGACCGGGAGCCCTCACTCTATCTGTACCGCCAGACCATGGGCGGTCGCACTCAGGTCGGCGTGGTGGGCTGCGTTCACGTGGATGATTACGAGAACGATGTGATCCGAAAGCACGAGAAGACCCGGCCCGACAAGGAGGACGATCGCACCCGGCACGTGCTGACCCTGAATGCCCACGCCGAGCCGGTATTTCTGACATACCGGGGAGAGAGGCGGATTGACGACTTGACCGCTGCCATACTGCGAACCGAGCCGCTGTACGACTTTACCGCCCCCGATGGTGTACGGCACACCGTCTGGCGAATCCCCGACAATCCAGCGCTGGTTCAGGCCTTCGAGGCGGTGCCCACTGCGTATGTCGCAGACGGGCATCATCGCTGTGCCAGCGCCTGGAGGGCGGGGAAGGAGCGCCGCGCCGCCAACCCCAGGCACCGGGGAAACGAGGAGTACAACTGGTTTCTCGCGGTGCTCTTTCCGGCAGACCAGCTCACCATCCTTCCTTACAATCGGGTAGTGCGCGATCTGGCCGGGAAGACACCCGCCGACGTCCTCCGAGACCTGGCCGGCGTCGGCCAATTAACCCGAACGGACGACCCGCATCCGCCTCGTCCGGGCAGCTTTTGCGTCTACCTTGAAGGAACGTGGTACCGGGTGGAGCTCGATTCCGGCAGCACCGATCGGTCGGACCCCATTGAATCGCTCGACGTGTCGCTGCTGCAGGACCGGGTGCTCGGACCCATTCTCGGAGTGGGCGATCCCCGAACCGACAAACGTCTGGAGTTCGTAGGGGGCATTCGGGGCACGGCCGAGCTGGAGCGAAGAGTGAACTCAGGCGACATGGCCATCGCCTTCTCGCTGTACCCGACTACCATGGAGCAGCTGATCGCCGTCTCCGATGCCGGCAAAGTAATGCCGCCCAAGAGCACCTGGTTCGAGCCCAAGCTCAGGAGCGGCCTGTTTGTCCATGAGCTGGATTGAGAAGGCTGTACCAAGGGTCAACAGTGAAGAGGAACAGCGTGGCTGGGACTGGAACCTCAATGTCTTCGACTCTAGACTCTAGACCCTAGACTTTGTGGTCAACACCTTTCCGGAGCTCGAATGAAGGTTCTCATCGCCGACAAATTCGAGAAGGTCGGCATCGATGGATTGAAGGAGCTGGGCTGCACCGTCATCTCCGAGCCCGACGTCAAGGCGGACGCCTTGCCCGATCTGATCCGCCAGGTCGACCCCAACATTCTCATCGTGCGCAGCAAGAAGGTGAACGTCGATGCGTTGCGTGCGGGCACCGCCCTGACGTTGGTCATTCGCGCGGGTGCCGGCATCGATACCATCGACGTCGCCGCCGCCTCCGAGCTCGGCGTCTTTGTGTCCAACTGTCCGGGAAAGAATTCGATCGCGGTGGCCGAGCTGGTGATGGGACTGTTGCTGTCCTGCGACCGGCGCATTCCCGACCAGGTTGCCGACTTGCGCCAGGGAAAGTGGAACAAGGCGGAGTACTCCAAGGCCCGCGGGCTTCACGGCCGCACCCTGGGCATCGTCGGCCTGGGTCAGATCGGCCGGGAGGTGGCTCAACGGGCGCGAGCCTTCGGTATGCGGGTGGTGGCCTGGTCCAGGAACCTGACCCATGAAGAGGCCGACCGCCTCGACCTGGTATACGCCCTGACGCCGCTGGAAGTCGCCCGGCTGGCCGATGCCGTGACGGTCAATGTGTCGGCCACCCCGGAAACCAAGCATCTGGTCAACGCCGAATTCCTCGCCGCGATGAAGCCGGGAGCGTATCTCATCAATACCGCGCGGGGATCGGTGGTAGACGAAGCAGCGTTACAGCAGGCCGTGCGTGAGCGGGGAATTCGCGCCGGGCTCGATGTCTTCCAGAACGAGCCCGCCGGCGGCACCGGCGAGTTCGCCAGCGCCATAGCCCAGGCGCCCGGTGTGTTCGGAACCCATCACGTGGGCGCCTCCACCGATCAGGCTCAGGTGGCCATTGCCCACGAGGTCATTCGCGTCGTGCAGGCATTTCGCGCGACCGGCGAGGTGCCCAATGTGGTGAACCGTCTGGCTCGCAGCTCGGCCACCCACGTCCTCACTATTCGGCATCGCAATCGTCCCGGAGTTCTGGCCCACGTCTTTGGGGTGCTGGCCGGCGCGGAGATCAACGTCGAAGAGGTCGAGAACATCATCTATCACGGCGCGCAGGCCACCCTGGCCCGCATTCACCTGGATGGCCAGCCGGAGTCATCGGCTCTCACCCGCATCCGCGAGGGCAACCCGGACATCATCAGCGCCGAGTTGAGCGCTATCAACGGAAAGTCGAGACAATCATGAGCCAGCGCATCCACAACTTCAGTGCCGGTCCGGCCGCCTTGCCCGAGCCGGTCCTCCGCAAGGCCCAGGAGGCCATCTGGGATGTGGCCGACAGCGGCATCGGCATCATGGAGCACAGTCACCGGGGCAAGGTGTTCGACCGGATCATTGTGGAGGCGGAGCAGGCCTGCCGCAGCCTGGCCAACATTCCGGACAACTACAGGGTGCTGTTCCTCCAGGGTGGCGCCTCGCTGCAGTTCGCCATGGTCCCGATGAACTTGCTGCAGGACGGTGCCACAGCGGACTATCTGGTCACCGGAGTCTGGTCGCAGAAAGCGGTCAAGGAGGCCAAGCCGATCGGAAAGGTGCATATCGCCGCTACCAGTGAAGCCACCAACTTCGATCGGATCCCCAAGGCCGGCGAGATTCGGTATTCCGCAAGTCCAGCCTACGTTCATTTCACCACGAACAACACGATTTACGGAACCCAGTGGCAGGCGGAGCCCTCCGCTCCCGCCGGAGTTCCCCTGGTGGCGGACACCTCCAGTGACATGTACAGCCGTCCCATCGATGTGCGGAAGTACGGCTTGATCTACGCCGGCGCTCAGAAAAACCTGGGCCCTTCTGGTGTTGTGCTGGTAATTGTTCGGGACGATCTGGTCGAGGCTGGAATCAAGACGATACCGACCATGCTGCAGTACCGGACCCACGCGGCGGAGAACTCGATGTACAACACGCCGCCCACCTTCGGCATCTACGTGATGGGTGAAATCTTCAAGTGGATTCAGGCTCAGGGCGGCCTGGCGGCGATGGCCGAATACAATCAGTCGAAGGCGCGGCTGCTCTACGACTACCTGGACAACAGCGACTTCTTTCGGGGCACCGCGCAGCGGGACAGCCGCTCGCTGATGAATGTGTGCTTCCGCGGCCCCAACGAGGAGCTGGAGACAAAGTTCATCAGCGAGGCCACCAAGCGCGGGCTGGATGGGCTCAAGGGACACCGTTCGGTTGGCGGGATGCGGGCCAGTATCTACAACGCGTGTCCCCGCCAGGCGGTCGAAGCGCTGGTGAGCTTCATGCAGGAGTTCGAGCGGGCCAACCGCGGTACGAAAGTCCGGGCTACGCAGCCAGCGTCTTGATCAGATCCCCGTTGGTCTTGTTGCGGCGAAGATCGGTCAGCAGGTCCGTCATCGCGTTGATCGGCGTCATTCCCGACAGGCGTTGACGGAGAACGTGCGAGGCTGCCAGCGCCTCCGGGTCGAGTAAGAGCTCCTCCCGTCTGGTTGCGCTCGCCACCAGATCGATGGCCGGGAAAACCCTCCGCTCGGCCAGCTCCCGGCTCAGCACCAGTTCGCTGTTACCCGTGCCCTTGAACTCTTCGAAGATCACCTGGTCCATCCGGCTTCCGGTGTCCACCAGGGCAGTCGCGATGATGGTCAGGGAGCCGCCACCGTGGGCCGGGTCGATCCGGCGGGCGCTGCCCAGAAATCGCTTCGGCTTTTCCATCGATTGTGCGTCCAGCCCTCCCGACAGCGTCCGGCCGCTTCCTTTTTCGACCGTATTGTATGCCCGCGCCAGGCGGGTGAGCGAATCGACGATCAGAACCACGTCGTCGCCCAGCTCGACCCGACGTCGGGCACGCTCCAGGGTCAACTCGGCCAGGGCGACATGGCGTTGCGCCGGATTGTCGAAGCTGGAGGCGATGACTTCTCCCACTCCCGCGGCCTCCATCTCGAACACCTCTTCCGGGCGCTCATCTACCAGGAGTATGAACAGATCGGCGCCGGGGTAATTGACACTCACTCCCTGGGCGATCGATTGGAGCACCATGGTCTTGCCCGCTTTGGCCGGCGCCACGATGAGGGCCCGTTGCCCCTTGCCCAGCGGGCAGAGCAGGTCGATCACCCGGTTGGTGTAGTCCGCCTGGCCCGCGGCGCCGCCATCGGCTTCGAGCCGCAGCCGCTCGTTGGGATGAATTGCCGGCAGCCGATTGAAGTCCAGGCGCTCCCCGAGAGAGTCCGGGGCTCTTCCCAGGATGGAGGTGACCTTTTCCAGTGAAGGCCCTCTGCCTTTGCCGCCGGTCCGCACCGAGCCGTCGATCTCGTCGCCCGGCCTGAGCCCCAGCTGGCGAATGAGACGCTCGCCCACATGAACGTCGCCGTTGGAAGGCAGATAGCCGGCCTCGCGCCGGCGAAGAAATCCGCTGCCTTTGCCCGCCAGCTCCAGGACGCCCAGCATCAGCGTGCCGCCGCGGCGGCAGACTTCTTAATCCGATGGAGAATGGCCGTGAGTCCCTGCGTGCGGGTCATCCCGAGGGTCTCGCTCAAGCCGAGGCGATCCAGCAGGTCGAGGGGGATGCCGGCCACAGCCTCCGGCTTTTCGCCGTCGAGCGTGCGCGCCAGCAAGGAGATGAATCCTCGGACCGTTGGGGCTTCCCGGGGCACGTCCGCGTGGATGTGGACTCCACCATCGTCCACCTCGACCCAGAGGTAGACCGTGGTCTGACATTCGTCCACCCGGTTATGGCCCAACTGCTTTTCCGCCTGGTAGCGGTCAGGGAGGGGCGGCAGCTTGTTGGAATAATCGAGGAGGGTTTCCAATCGGGTCTGCGGGTCGGCTGCCTTAAAACGGGGAATCAGATTTTCCAGGCTCGGCATTCCAGCTCTTTCCTCAGGTTCCTCCTATCAAGCTGGCACGCTTTGGTCTTTACGGCTATCCCTCTGTCTGCGCTCCCGCTCCAAAATCGTTCGCTTGCGGTCCGCACCCCAGCGATACCCGCCGGTTTCTCCATGCTCCCGGATGGCCCTGTGGCAAGGAATGACCAGTGCCAGCCGGTTGCTCGCGCACGCGGCGGCAACGGCCCGGGCTGCGGTTGGCCGGCCCAGTTCCCGGGCAATTGCCTGGTATGAGCGGGTCTCTCCGGCGGGTATTGTCCTCAGGGCGTCCCATACCTGGTGCTGGAACTCGGTGCCCGGTACATCGAGTGCAATCGCCCTGTCCCGTCCTCCGTCCAGCTGGGCCACCACCTGGTCGGTGTACGGCTTCACGGCTTCATCATCTCTCTCCAGCAGAGCCTCCGGAAACTCCTCTCGAAGTCGTCGCTCCAGGTCGAGGGCGTCGTCCCCCAGCATAACGCTGCATAGCCCGCGATCGGTAGCCGCCGCCAATAATTGGCCGACCGGAGAGAGTACCACCGTGAAGCGGATCCTGAGGCCTCTGCCTCCTCTGCGATACACGCCGGGAGTCATGCCCAGGGAGGAACGCGCGTGCTCGTAGGCGCGGCTGCCCGAACCGAACCCCGCCTCGTAGGTGGCCCTACTGACGGTGTCCCCCTGGCGGAGCCCGGACTTCATCCGCTCCATCCGCAGCGCACTGGCATAGGCCTTGGGAGTCAGTCCTACTATCCGCTTGAACTTCCTTTGCAGGTGAAAGGGACTCATGCGGGCTACAGCGCCCAACTGTTTCAGGGTGACAGTCTCTCCCGCGTGTTGCTCGAGGTACTCCCGGGCCAGCTCCACCTGCAGCATCCCGGCGTCCATGGCGTCCGCTGGCCGGCACCGTAAACAGGCCCGGAAACCGGCACCTTCGGCCTCAATGGGACTCCCGAAGAATCGCACCCTCGACCGGGCCGGGCGGCGGGAAGGGCAGGAGGGCCGGCAATAGATGCCGGTGGAGGAAACCCCGTAGACAAACTGCCCGTCCTGAGCGGAATCCCTGGTCATAACCGACTGCCATCTCACGTCTTCCGAGTGCTGGATCATATGTTATCCCTGCGGACCCTTTGGGCTATCCGTCACCGACCGGCGGCTCCTCGATTGCCATCATGGTAGCATCTGAGCCGTAACCGGACTATCTGCTTCTTGCGTTCAAACCCGGGCAGGAACCTCCTTACCCGGTACAACGTTACACTCTGCGGCGCAGTCTCACTGGCCGCTCGCGGAGTCCCGAAATCGGGCGTATGATAGAACGGTTCCTCTAAACCGCTTAAGCCTGACGGTAAGGCCGACTACCGATGACGACCATAGCCCTTTCCGGCAGGGTTGACCGCCAGGCAATCGCGCAGGAGCTCGAAGAAGCCCGAGCCCGTACGCTGCTGCTTCTTTCCCCCCTGTCGGACGAAGATCTGCGAATCCAGCACGACCCCTTGATGAGCCCGCTGCTGTGGGATCTGGGGCACATCGCTCATTTCGAGGAGCTGTGGCTCACCCGGAATCTGGATGGGCCCATCGAATTCGTGGAGATGCCGGGGCTGTACAATCCCTTCGAACATCCCCGAAAAGAACGGGGCCAGCTGGCCCTGCCGGGGCTCGCTCACTCCATCGAGGTGATGGAGGATATCCGGCAACGGGTGCTCGCTCGGCTTACCGCAGCGGACTTCGACTCCTCGCTTCCCCTGCTGCAAGATGGATACGTGTACCGGATGGTGCTCCAGCACGAGTACCAGCACAACGAGACCATGTTGCAAACCCTGCAGCTGAAGCAGGGAACACCGTATACGCCAGCGATACGCTACCCGATTCCGCTGCCGCCGGTGTCTGAGCTGATCCGGCCAGGAGAGATGACGTACTTCCCCGGCGGAAACGTCGAGATCGGCACCGACGATCGCTCCGCAGCATACGACAACGAGCGCGCGCGGCACACGGTTTCACTGCATCCCTTCTGGATCGACGTGCATCCCGTCACCAACGGAGAGTTTGCCGAGTTTATCGGGGCCGGCGGTTACTCCAACCGCGAGTTCTGGTCCGATGCCGGATGGCGCTGGCTGGAAGAATCCGGCGCTACCGCACCCAAATATTGGAATCGAACTGACGGAGTGTGGAGCAGCCGTTCGATGGACCGCGCTGGCCCGGTGGAACCACTCCACCCGGTGTGTCATGTCTGCTACTACGAAGCCGCGGCGTTCGCGAGGTACGCTGGAAAGCGGTTGCCCACCGAGTTCGAGTGGGAAGCGGCGGCATCCTGGCATCCGGCCGAGCGCAGCAAGCGCAACTATCCCTGGGGAGAAGCGCCGGCGGGCCGGGAGTTGGCCAACGTCGACCAGCTGAGTTTCGGCACCGCGCCTATTGGCAGTTACCTGGCCAACATCTCGCCCGTCGGATGCAGCGGGATGATCGGTGACGTGTGGGAATGGACCTCGAGTGATTTCCAGCCGTACCCCGATTTTCAAAGCTTTCCCTATCGGGAGTACTCCGAAGCGTTTTTCGGAAACGAGTACAAGGTTCTTCGGGGCGGCTCGTGGGCCACCCGCCCAGGCGCGGTTCGCAACACCTTCCGCAATTGGGATTACCCCATCCGCCGCCAGATCTTCAGCGGCTTCCGGTGCGTTCGAGATGTCTGAGAACACCCAATCCGCCTGGTCGGCTTCGACGGTGGCTGCCTACCGGCAGCCCAACCCGCGCATGCTCGCCGAAGTCGCCGCGGGGCTGTCGGCGCCTCAGAAAGAACTGCCGCCCAAGTACTTCTACGATCATCGCGGCTCCGAGCTGTTCGAGGAGATCACCCGGCTCCCCGAGTACTACCCCACTCGAACCGAGCGGGCTCTGCTCGAGGACTGGATGCCGCAGCTCGTCTCGTCCTTGGGGATTCGTTCCCTGGTTGAGCTCGGGGCCGGCAGTGCGGAAAAGAGCCGAATCATTCTGCGGGCCATCCAGGCTACCGGAATCGGCGGCGAGTACGTGCCGATCGACGTGAGTGCCAGTTTTCTGACCGTCACAGCCGCCGGGCTACGGCGCGACTACCCCGGCCTCGCAGTCACGCCGGTGGTGGCCGATATAGCCGAGGAGCTTACTCCGCCCGAACCGCTCTCTCACCCGGCCCTGTACGCATTTCTGGGCGGCACCATCGGGAACTTCTATCCTCCGGCGGCCATCCGACTCCTCGGTCGGGTACGCGCGGCCATGACCGACGGAGACCGCTTCCTTATGGGAGTGGATTTGCGAAAGGACCCGTGCCGGATCGAGGCGGCGTACAACGACTCTCAAGGTGTGACCGCAGCCTTCAACCAGAACATGCTGCTGGTCCTCAATCACGAGCTGGGCTCTAACTTCGATCCTGACACCTTCGAGCATCTGGCGTTTTACGAGCCGGTAAATCACCGAATCGAAATGCACCTGATCTCGAAGCTGGAGCAGCGGGTCCGGATTCCAGGCATCGGCCTGGTGCCTTTCGCGGCCGGTGAATCGATCCGGACGGAGATCAGTTGCAAGCACAACCGGAGCAGCGTCACCGAGCTCTTTAGCGCCGCCGGACTCAGGCTGGAATCCTGGCGGCAGGATCCCCAGAGGCTCTTTGCTCTGGTGGTGGGAGCGAGGGGGTGACCAATCTTCCCCTCGATCGCCTGACCGAAGATCTTGCCCGGGTAGCATTCGCCGGCGCGGCTGGTGATTCGCCCAGGCTGCAGCGGATCGGAGCCGAGGTGGAGCTCATCCCCATAGAGGCGCTCACCGGGCGCCGCTGCTCCATCGAAGATGAAGGGAAAACCTCGACTCTTCCCTTGTTGCGCCGGTTCGGTGGCAGGGTTGGATGGCGCGAGGGCACCACCGCCAAGGGCACGCCCTGCTTTGCCGTGCCTGGCGGAGGTGCCGTTACCTTCGAGCCCGGCGGGCAACTGGAATACAGTTCGCCAGCATGTTTCACCGGCAGTTCCCTCCTGGCAAACCTCCGCTCCATCATTTTTCCGCTCCAGGATGCCGCTGCCGGCGAAGGAATCGAGCTGCTGGCGGGTGGGATCGATCCGTTCAACTCCATCGATCATGCGCCTCTCCTGATTCGCGCCAAGCGCTACCAGTTGATGGCCGACTACTTCGCCACCATTGGCCCGGCGGGGGCGCAGATGATGCGTCAAACCGCGTCCTTCCAGGTCAACCTCGATTTCCCTGACCAACCCTGGCTGGCCTGGCGGGTCCTCAACGCCATGGCGCCTTTCGTCTCGGCAATTCTCGCGAACTCCCCGCTCTACCAGCGGAGGCCCGCGGGATTCCAGAGTAGCCGGGCCGCGGTTTGGCGCGCGGTAGACCCTCAGCGCACCGGAATCGCATATGATCGGGCTAATCCCATCGAGGCGTATTGCCGGTTTGCGCTCGATGCACCCGTCATGCTCTTCCCCATGGTGAACGGCAGATATCGCACGTGTGCCGAGTGGCTCGAAACGGCCGACCTGTCTCAGGAAGACTGGCACGAACACTTGAGCACGCTCTTCCCGGAGGTTCGCCCCCGGGGCCACCTCGAGCTACGGTCGGCCGACACGGTGCCTCCGCAGTGGTTTGCCGTTCCCATCGCCCTTCTGGCAGGGGTCCTGTATAACTCAGAAGCCCTTTACGCCGCCGACGCGCTTCTCGGCTCACCCGATTCCGACCTGCTGGACCGCGCGGCTCGTTGGGGCCTGCACGATCCAGGTTTGCGGAGCACAGCCACGGATCTTTTCGAGGTTGCCCTGCAGGGCTGTCGGGCCCTGGGCCCTGCTTACCTCCATCCTTCAGACCTGGAACAGGCCGAGGCGTTCTTCGACCAGTACACCCGCCGAGGTCGGGCTCTGGCGGATGACGTTCTGGAGGACGCCGTCGCGGCGTAGGACGTATCGCGGAAGCCATCGACTCTGTCACTAGTCACGAGCTGCCACCTGTCGTTTCCACCGACTGGTTGGCGGCTCGTCTTGCATCGCCTCGGGTACGGGTGGTGGACGGCTCCTGGTATTTGCCAGGGAGTGGCCGTTCGGGTTTGAGCGAGTATGCCCAGGGACATATACCTGGTGCGGTATTTCTGGATCTCGACCAGGTGAGCGACGCGCGCTCCTCGCTGCCCCATATGCTGCCTCAGCCCGATGAGTTCGCCGCCCGGATGAGCGCGCTCGGCCTGGACGAGGGAGATGACCTGGTTGTCTACGATGGCTCCGGGACCAACCTGAGTGCCGCGCGGATCTGGTGGATGTTCCGGGTGTTCGGCCACAGCCGGGTGGCGGTGCTCGATGGTGGAATGGGCAAGTGGCGATCCGAGGGACGGCCGCTGGAGCAGGGAATGGTTCACCTGCCGCCCGGCCATTTCAGCGCCCGTCTGAATCGGCGAGCCATACGCGACCTGACCGCGATGCGGACCAACCTGGAGAATGCGGCAGAGCAGGTCGTTGATGTCAGGCCGGCGGGCCGGTTCCGGGGCGAGGAGCCGGAGCCCCGTTCCGGGATTCGATCGGGCCACATACCGGGTAGCATCAACCTTCCCTATTCCGAGCTGGTCGGGCCTGACGGCACGATCCTTCCTCCTGACGCTCTGCGCCGGCGCCTGGAGGCTGCGGGCATTGACCTTTCGCAACCGATCGTTGCCACCTGCGGCTCCGGAACCAGCGCTTGCACTCTGGTGTTGGCCCTCGAGCTGCTCGGCCAGCGAGACAGCGCGATATACGACGGCGCCTGGACCGAGTGGGGCGGCCGGGCCGATACGCTGGTCGAGACCGGACCATGAGGCAGCGGACATGGGTATCACCATCAATGCTCGCTTCGTTACCACTGGGGGGGAGAAACCGGCAAGTCCGGCCCTGGCGCTCGGCTGCATGGCGCTCTTCCTGTTTCCGTTCGGGGCGGTTGGGATTTCCACTGTGCTGGTCGGTGCGAATCGAGCCATCGAAGGCAATATCCATGATGCCGGTGCCCTGCTGCTGGTGGGCTCGGTATTCACTCTGGTTGCCGGTGCCGGGTACTCGGCGCTGTGGTATGGGCGCCGAACGCTACAGCAGCAGGAGCAGCTAAAAGCCAGGCATCCCGATCAGCCCTGGCTCTGGCGACCGGATTGGGCAACAGGTCAGATTCGCGATGGTATGCGGGCAGCGCTCTGGGGCTCCTGGCTGTTCTCGGCGCTGTGGAATCTGATCAGTTTCCCGGCCGCGGTGCTGGCGGTGCGGCAGGCGTTGCAAACGGGCAACCGCGCTGCCTATGTCGCACTTCTCTTTCCCACTGTCGGGGTGGGGCTGCTGGTCTGGGCCATCCGCAACACGCTCCGATTCCGGAGAGACGGTATCTCCGTGCTCGAGCTCTCCACTCTGCCTGCCGTCATCGGTCACAGTCTTATCGGGCGGGTTCGAGCGTCCAGTCTGCTTCAGCCGGCTGATGGCTTTGATGTCGTCCTCAGCTGCGTTCGCCGAGTCACCAGCCAAACCGGCAAGGACAGCTCGACTACTGAAACAATCCTGTGGCAGGAAGAGAAGCGGGTGCGCGGCGAGCTCAAGCGCGATCCCCGCGGCATGGCGACATTCGTTCCGATAGGGTTCCAGATCCCAGCCGGCGCGCGCGGCTCGGACCCTACGACCTCGAACGACTATGTGCTCTGGCGTCTGACCTTGTCCGCCGCGGTACCCGGCGTGGATTACCGGTCGGTGTTCGAGGTGCCGGTCTTTCGCACTTCGGCCAGCGACACCGCACCAACCGATGAGGACCGTCGCGCTGGAGCGGAGCAAGGCCTGAGCCTGGCCGAATATCGCCAGCCGCCCGATTCCCGGATCAGCGTGAGCCGGAACCGCCGGGGTGTCGAGCTCAGCTTTCCCGCCGCAAGGAATCCTGGGGCGGCGTTGGGTCTCACTGCCTTTACCCTGCTCTGGGTGGGCATCGTGGCGGTGTTGATTCGATTCCACGTGCCGCTCTTCTTCCCGGTTGTATTTGGGGCCTTCGGATTACTGCTGGTGGTGGGGACCCTCGAGCTCTGGCTGACCGTTTCCCGGGTGGTGGTGAATAAGGGATCGATCAGTGTCGCCCAGGGCTATCTCTATCCCGGCTCAGAGAAGACCATCGCGTCCGCCCAGATCGCCTCGGTGATTACCAAGACCAACATGCAGGCCGGCTCCAGGCCGTATTACGACGTGATACTGGTGACGACCGCGGGAAAGCAGATCGCCGCCGGCCGCTGGGTCCGCGACAAGCGCGAGGCCGAGTGGCTGGCGGCCACTATGAAGCAAGAGTTGGGGCTATTGGGCCGGGGGAGCGAGGTTCCCGCAAGCCACAATCATTGACATGTTCTTGGGCGAGGCGTGTACGTTGACAAAGTACCTTCCCGTCCGTGGCAGCGAGGTGGCTAGCTTTGCGCTCGCCTCCGCTCGCCCGTCGTCTTTCACCTTGAGCGGGGGATACGCGTCGGCTGGACCCGCAACGCCCTGATCCGAGCCACACTCTCCCCGATGCACGTGCCAGGGATGGACTGCCTTCGGCACCGCATTGGAGATGGAGATGTGAGCGAGGATCTGACCCTGGTTCTTTGGATCCACCGCAACCCAACCCTCGCCCCTGATATCCGCCACCCCTGCGAGCTGCGGCGGACTGGATAGGACCGCGTTCCATCGGGAAGACACTGTCTGCGCATCGGGATTCATCTCCACCGGTTTCCCTCCGCCGCAGGACGTTAACGCGAAACCCAGCAGGGTCAGACCGACAAAGTGGCGACTCTTCATTGGAACCTCGGGAGGAGGCGGAGAACGACGC
>DASUVR010000320.1:0-2582 GCA_036378855.1 Gemmatimonadales bacterium
GGCAATGGTGTAGGCCTCCTCGCCGCTGGCACACCCTGCACTCCACGCCCGAATCGGATCCTCCTGGGATTTTGAGGCGAGTATTTCCGGGAGAGCCTTGGAGCGCACAGCGTCCCACGCAACCGGGTCGCGAAAGAACCCGGTTACGTTGATCAGAATGGTGTTGAAGAGCGTGGCGAATTCGGCCGGGTGAGCTTGAAGGTAGTCCTGGTACATGCGGAAGCTCTGGAGCTGTACTGCTTCCATGCGCTTCCGAATTCGCCGCGCCAGCGACGCCGGCTTGTAGCCGTGAAAATCGAAGCCCCGCTCTTCCAGAAGGTAGGCCAGCAGCTCAGGCCATTCCGGGTCCAACTCGGGGGGAGGGAGCTCCGCGTCAGGGAAGTCGCCGGCCGATCCTCGGGAGGACAATGCGCCTTCGTCGTGGACTTCCAAATTCCGATCGGTCATTTGTTGCTCTGCTATCCCACCACCAGAGCCTCGGCGGCGTCACCCATCCGAACGCCCTTGTCCAGGACAGTCCGAATGACCGACGCGTGATGCTCGGCATCCATGGCTTGCTCGGTAAAACTGGAGGCGCTGTGCGAGTGGCCCCGGGAGTTGGCGCGGGCAGCCAGGCGCCTCCCCAACGCGGAATGTTCTTCCAGCGCCCGCAGTGCCGTCCACAGTGCGGCCTCGAGCTGATCCGACTGGTGGACCAGCAGCGCCTCGTCACTATAGGCATGGCCCACGCGGCAGCGAAATCGCAGCAGCTCATCCTCCTTGACCTCCCAGAGTATCCCGTGACACTCCGGGCACGACATGGTACTGGGGATCCCCGGCTGCTTATGCCGATCCGCCAGGGCAACCTCATCGGCCTGCTCGGCTGGGGCATCCAGGGACATAGGTACCACCTTCAGATGAGAAACCTGCTCCAGCACAAGCTGGCGGAGCAGGACGGGAATCTCGGACGGCGAAAGAGCATGATCTACGGGCACGTTTTCCATGGCGCTCCTCGGCATACCGTCATAGGAGGCGCTCTCGAGGGACTGCACGATCGCGATGCCGTCCCGCTGCTTGATGGTGAGCAGCCCGGCGGTTCCATCGTTGAGATTTCCAGAGAGGACCACACCAATTACGCGGGGCCCGTAGCTGTGAGCCGCGGTCCGGAACAGCGGGTCGACCGCAGGCCGGTGCCCGTTTTCCTTGGGCCCTTTGGTCAGACGCGTGTGGCCGTCACTGAGAAGGAGATGGCAGTCTGGAGGAGCCACGTAGATACGCCCGGGCTCAATCAATTCATCGTCGCGGGCATGCCTGGCGGGAAGGGGACCGGCTCGACTGAGTATGCGGGGGAGGGTGCTGTTGACCCAGCCGGGAAAATGAACCACCACGAACACGGCAGCAGGAAAATCACGGGGCAGACCGCTCACCACCTGCGTGACTGCCTCGATTCCGCCGGCGGATCCTCCAATGACTACGATGTCCCGCCCGACCAGCATTCAGGCTCCCGGATAATGTCTCAACCTACTGCGCTTGGCGAGAGAGGGCAACGCAGTGAGAATGAGGACTCAACGTCGCCCCGATACGTAATCGGCATCACGGTAGCCTGATACATTGGAGCACAGGTTTAGCAGAACTGGACCATGTCGAGACCATGCTGCAACTCCTCGATGAGGTGGCTCGTGCCCTGAGCCAGGCTCGCGATTTCGAGGGCGCCGCCCGTGCCGGGCTGCAGCCGGTGGTCCAGGCATTCGCCGAGCTGATTGTAATGGTGGTTCGGCGCGAAGGTGCCGAGGATCGGCTCGAGGTATGTTGGCGGGACTCCGGCATGAATGCCCGGAGCTTCGAGCTCCTCCGGCCCCCTGCCCCGCAATTCAGCGAATCGCCGAACAGGATATGCGACGGGGTAGAGGCTTTCGTTGGATCCCGGTTGTCAGCGCGCTCAGCCTCAGCGCTGGCGGCCCTGGAAAATTCGGGCGCGGCTCTGGATCTGATGGTGTCCGACGTCATCGTGCCGGATATCGGGACCACAGCACTAGAGCACAATGTCCGGCGAAGACGGCCCACCTGCCCATTCTATATATGTCAGGATACTCCCGGGCTGAGACGGTACAACGAGGCCTGGTGCCGGCGGGTGGGGTGTTCCTGCAGAAACCTTTTACCGCCGATGAGCTGAGCGAGCTGGCATGAGTATATTTCGTTTAGCCTAAGCCTCGGCGGACCAACTCGCCTCCAATGGCAGAGGGAGCATGCATACCACTACCGCGCCGGCAACCGCACAGGTCACCGATACCTTCCCCATCAACGGGACCGACTTCGTCGAGTTCTACGTGGGGAACGCCAAGCAGGCCAGCCACTATTATCGAACCGCCTTCGGGTTTCAGCTGAGCGGCTATCGGGGACCGGAAACCGGCACCCGCGACCGGGCCAGCTATCTGCTGCAGCAGAACAAAGTCCGGCTGGTTCTCACCTCACCTATCACGCCCGACCATCCGGCAGCGGCGCATATCGCGCTCCACGGCGACGGGGTCCGGGATATCGCGCTCTGGGTCGACAACGCCCGCGAGGCCTTCGAGGTGGCGGTGGAGCGGGGCGCCCGTCCGGCC
>DASUVR010000321.1:0-15216 GCA_036378855.1 Gemmatimonadales bacterium
CTTGTTCCTCCGCAGTCACCTCCGGCTCGGTGTCGGTTGGTCCTCAGTCCAGCTACGACATCATCATCAGTGACGGCCGAGTCATAGACGGAACCGGCAACGCCTGGTTCTACGGCGACGTCGGCGTGACCAAGGACCGGATTTCCTGGGTCGGCCCGGCCGGTTCCCTGGCCAAGGCCCAGGCCGGGCAACGGATCGACGCCAAGGGCATGGTGGTGTCGCCCGGATTCATCGACATCCAGAGCGGCTCCTACGACAACTTCCTGGTGGGCGACGGACGCTCGCTCAGCAAAGTGACCCAGGGGGTCACTACCGAGATCATGGGCGAGGCGTACACCCTGGCCCCGTGGAACGACTCGCTGGCTTCCTTTACCGGCTTCTTCTTTCTCGACGAAGACACCACCGCCGCCCGCGCCGCGCTCAAGAATTTCGGGGGACCGCACGGCTTCGGCGCCTGGCTCCGGGCCATGGAGCGGCACGGCAACTCGGTCAACGTCGGCTCCTTTGTCGGCGCGACTACGCTCCGGACCTACGTGATGGGGCAGGCGGCCGGCGCCCCGAATCCGGCGCAGCTCGACTCGATGCGAATCATCATGCGCGGAGCAATGGAGGATGGCGCCTTCGGGCTCGGCACCGCGCTGATCTATCCGCCGGGAAACTACGCCTCCACCGAGGAGCTGATCGAGGTGGCCCGGGCGATGTCGCCCTATCACGGGGTCTACATCACCCACATGCGCTCCGAGGCCGACCACTTCCTCGAGGCGATGGATGAGGCGATCCGGATCGGCAAAGACGGCGGGGTTCCGGTGGAGATCTATCATCTCAAGGCCGCCGGGAAGCGAAACTGGGAGAAGGCCCGCCAGGCCATCGCCAAGATCGATTCCGCCCGCGCGGCCGGTCAGGACGTCTCTGCCGACATGTATCCCTACACCGCCGGCGGCACCGCGCTCGCCGCCTGTTTTCCGCCCAAGGCCTCGGAGGACGGCAAGCTACTGGAGCGACTGGCCGATCCGGCCACCCGAGCCACGATCAAGGCGCAGGTGATGGAGGAGCAGTCCGCCGATTGGGAAAATCTCTGCCAGCTGGCCACCCCCGAAGGCGTCCACGTGGGTGACTTCAAGGAACCGAAGAACAAGAAATTCGAGAACCAGAGCCTGGCCCAGATTGCGCGGGCGCGGAATCAGGATTGGGCCGACGCCCTGATCGATCTCACTCTGGAAGAGAAGGCCCGTCCCGGCGCGGTGTTCTTTCTCATGTCGGAGGACAACGTCGAGCTGCAGCTGCGCCAGCCCTGGATCAAGTTCGGGACCGACGCCGGCGCCAGCGATCCAGCGAACACCCACGGGAGCGAGACCCATCCGCGGGCTTACGGCACCTTTCCCAGGATCCTGGGGCACTACGTGCGCGAGCGCCGGGTAATGCCGCTGGAGGATGCGGTCCGCAAGATGTCTTCGGCCGTGGCCGACCGGCTATCGCTGCAGGATCGCGGCCTGGTGCGGGAGGGGATGTACGCCGATTTGGTTGTCTTCGACCCGGCGACGGTGATCGACCACGCCACCTATGAGAAGTCGCATCAGCTCTCGACCGGAATCAGGGACGTGCTGGTGAACGGGGTGCCTGTGGTGCGGGAGGGGAAACACACCGGCGCCAAGCCGGGTCGCGCGCTCCACGGACCCGGCTGGACCGGAACCAAGTGACCTGTTGGCTCAGTGGGTGTGGACCACCGTCCTCATCCAGGGATGAATGCAGCACTCGAAGAGCTGCGTGTCCTCGGAGCCGACTTTCTCCTCATAGGTACCGCCCGGCGGGACGAAATCGTCGTCCTCGAGCTTGGTGCATTCCGTTGCCACTTGGAGATTGCCTGAGAGCCGGTTCAGGTCCGGCACGAGTCCGCCACCGAACTGGCTGACCCGGGTGAAGGTATGGATCTCACCGCCGTTATTGGTGGCCAGCAGGGTCTGTCCCTCGCGCGCCGTGGTGTTGGGGGGTGCGAAGTGCCAGGCGCCGGCCTTCTGGGTATGCGTCAGCTCGGCGATGAATTGGTCGAATTTCACACCGCCGTGGCGGCCGACGCAGGTTCCCGGTTCGACGTTGGCATCGAAGGTGGTGGGGTCGCAGGCATCCATCATGAGAATCTGCCGGGCGGGGAGGGAGGCGCCGGACGGTGGGGCCGGATGGTCTCCGGGTCCGGAATTGTCGCCACTCCCGGAAGTGACCGACGTGTTGCCGGTGGAAGGCTGAGTGGGACGAGAGGAGTCGCCGCAACCCATCACGAGCATGAGTCCGATCGCGGCGGCGGAAAGAATCGGAGCCTGCATCTGGTTCTCCTCCAACGGTCTCCTGCTAAGATGTGGACCCGGTCGGAACTGCGGAAGAGGCTTTCGCGTCTTCACAGGTTAGACTCTCTCGGCGGGCCTTCCCATCAGCGCCTCAACCGCAAGAAGGAGGGTGTCGGCAGTGAAGTCCTCCGCCAAGGTGGGAACATCGGCCGGCACGCCTTCCGGTACCGAGTTCCCGATATGCAGCACCGGCAGGTCGGGGCGTTCCTGCCGCACGTCCCGAATGAGTTCCCCTAGATCAATTCCGGTCCCGAACGTGTTGAGCACCAACAGTTCAATGTCCTCCAGTTGCCCGCACAGCTCCGTCGCCGCCTGCCCATCGTAGGCCTGGAACACGGCGTAGCCGCTCATGCGTAGCAGTCCCGTGACGGATTGGAGCAACTGGTTGTAGTCGCAAATGACGATGCGTCCCCCGTTCTGAGAGGGTAGGGCCCGTGGCGTTGGCACTCTGGGAATCCTGTGGTCCGGCGGAGACGGCCGGCCTTGGCAAGGCGAGAAGGAGAGGACAGGTAAACTTACCTCTCGTGGCAGGGAATTGATACCCACTCTACCGGCCTCTTGCACTCCCCCGAACTTTTCCCTATAGTTGCTGCACAATCGCTCTTCGTGGTGATTTGCGGCGTATTGCGGCCACGTTAAACAACTGCTAAAAGGCCTCGCGTCCCGCGTGTCTTTTTAGGCACCGGGATTTTTTCTTCCGGGCCAACCGGACATTCGGCGATGCGGGCAGAAAGGAAACTCCCGTGTCTCCCGTCGGCGGAATCGCATTACCTCCCGAGCCTCCCGCTCCCGAGCTCCACCCCACCTCGTTCCAGGTCCTGCCGCTCGCCTGCGCCAATTGCGGTGCGGAGTTCGACCCGACGCCCATTGCCGTGTGCGAACACTGCCTCGGCCCGCTGGAGCCGGTCTACCCGGACGGCCCCCGTCCCACCCGCGACACCATTGCCCGGCGCGACCACTCGCTCTGGCGCTACCGCGAGTTCCTTCCGCTCGACGGAGCCCCGGAGCTGTCGCTCGACAGCGGCTTCACTCCACTGCTCGAGTCGCCCGCGCTCGCCCGCAGGCTCGGTATCGCCCGGGTCTGGCTCAAGAACGACGCCGTGTCGCACCCATCGCTCTCCTTCAAGGACCGGGTGGTCGCCGTCGCCCTCAACGCGGCCAAGGCACTCGGCTTGGACACGGTGGGCTGCGCCTCGACCGGAAACCTGGCCAACGCGGTGGCGGCTCAGTCGGCCCGCGCCGGTCTCACCGCCTGGATCTTCATTCCCCACGATCTCGAGCCGGCCAAGGTCATCGGCACCGCGGTGTACGGTCCCCATCTGGTCCGGGTCCGAGGCACCTACGACGACGTCAACCGGCTCTGCACCCAGGCGGCCGACCGCTTCGGCTGGGGCATCGTCAACGTGAATCTCCGGAGCTACTACGGCGAGGGATCGAAGACGGTGGCATTCGAGATCGCCGAGCAGCTGGGCTGGCGTCTCCCGACCGCGGTGATCGCGCCGATGGCGGGCGGCTCGCTGGTGACGAAGCTGCGGAAGGGCTTCACCGAGTTTCTCCAGGCTGGACTGGTGACCGGCGACGTTCCCCGGCTCTTCGGAGCGCAGGCCGAGGGGTGCGCGCCGATCGTGCGACTGGTGCAGAAGAACGAGAACGCGATTCAGCCGGTTCTTCCCAATACCATCGCCCGCTCGCTGGCCATAGGGAGCCCGGCCGACGGGCTCTTTGCGGCCCGCGCGATCCGGGAAACCGGTGGCTGGGCCGCGGCGGTGTCGGATGAGGAGCTGACTCGGGGAATCCGACTGTTGGCGGAGACCAGCGGCGTGTTCACCGAGACCGCGGGCGGGGTGACGGTCGCGGCGGCGCTCGCGCTGGCGGAAAGTGGTCACCTGAAGGCCGATGACGAGCTGGTGCTCTGCATAACCGGGAATGGACTCAAGACCGTGGATGTCGTGGGCGACACCATTCGCGACCTGCCGACCATCGCGCCGAGGCTCAAGGAATTGACGGCGCTGGTGGAGCAGACGCACTCAACCTGAGGAGATCGAACCATGCCAGTGACGTTGAGCCTTCCTACAATCTTGTCCCGGCTGACCGACGGCCAGAGCACGCTGGAGGCGGACGGAGCGACGGTGGGAGAAGTGGTGACCCAGGTGGCCGACCGGTTTCCCCGGTTGGCGCCGCGGCTCAAGGACGAGCACGGCGGGCCCTATCCCTTCGTCGGATTCTACCTAAACGATCGGGACACCCGGTTCCTCGGCGGGTTCGAGGCGCCGGTGACCGAGGGCGACGAGATCACCGTGGTGATCGCAGTGGCGGGAGGATAGCCACTTGTCGCCCTGAGCGCAGCGAAGGGGCCGCAACCAGGAGCTGGTCAAGCTGTCATTGCGAAACGGGTGCAGCGGGAGCAATCTCAAGGGTCGGGCTGTCTCCTCAGCACAGCGAGGGATCCACCTTGCCCCACCCACGCCTGGTAGCACTCGGCCTTGCCTTATGGTTGGGGGCGTGCCCGCTGGCTGACGCCCTGGCCCAGGGCCGCGGCGGCGCCGGCGGCCCCGGCATGAGGGTGCCGCTCGGCGGTTCGCTGGGCGGCTCCCCCCGTCCCCCGCAGTTAGCGCTTCCCAGTAATCCGGATCGCCCGGGCGACGGCCGGTTCCGGCCCTTCTTTCCGTATTTTTGGCCGTACTGGCCCGACGGCTACTACGGCTATGACGATTACTACGCCGACTCTTCGGGCTATTCTCCCGCCGACTCGGCCGGCAGGTATTCCGACGTCCACTCCCCCGAGATTCAGCACGTTCCAGTGCAGCCGCCCCGCGAGGTCTATCCAGTTTACGACACGGTGACGGCGGTCGGGCCGCTGGTGGTCTCCTCGACGCCTGTCTCCAGGACCATGGTGCGGCTCAGCTGGCGCGGGGGCGGCACTGGAGCGAAACAGGTGGCGTTCTTCCTGGCCGACTCTGCCCGCAACGTGCTGGCCGCAGAGACCGTGCGTTCTCCACCGTTTGTCGCAGTCCTCAAGCTGTCGGCCCAGACCGCCTACGCCGGGATGACCGTGGTATTGCCCGGTGGCGCTCTCGAGACTCAGTACGTCCCCTATCGCAGGGCGGCCGAATAATTACGCTGTGACCGTCCCACCGTCCGACCGGAGTTCCCCTTATGCGAAGCTCACGTGCTCTCTGTCTGGCGGTCGGGGTGATCCTCACCATGGGTGCGGCCGCTGGTCCCACCGATACTGGCCGAGCGGAGCATCGGGTTAAGTCACTCAAGATCACCATCCTGTCTACCATGCTGGCCGACCAGGGCGTCGGCGAGTGGGGCTTCTCTGCGCTGGTAGAAGCCGACGGCCACCGCATTCTCTTCGACACCGGCAACCGGCCGGAGACCGTACTGCAGAATGCCCGCGATCTGAAGATCGACTTGTCCACGATCACCGACGTGGTCCTCAGTCATCATCACGGCGACCACACCGGCGGATTGCTGGTACTGCGGCAGGAGCTTGCCCGGAATTCGCCGAACGCACTCTCCCGGATTCACGTCGCTCCGGGGATCTTCCTCAGCCGACGCCATCCCGGAAGCGAGCAAGAAGCAAATCCCATCATCGCCATGAAATCCGGCATGGAAAAATCGGGTGCGGTTTTCGTGGAGCATCGGACTCCCGGGGAGATTTTCCCTGGGGTATGGGTGAGTGGTCCAGTGCCTCGGCCGAACCCAGAGAAATTTTGGGGGGTACCGACCAGCATCGTGACCAAGGGAGGTCTCGTCGCTGATTCCATTCCCGAGGACATGGCGCTGATCATCAACACCGATCGCGGCTTTGTCCTCGTGGTCGGCTGCGGCCACGCGGGCACCATCAACACTGTCGAGTACTCCAGGAAGATTGTCGGGCCGGAGCCGGTGTATGCCTTGATCGGCGGCCTCCACCTCTTCGCCGCGAGCGACTCTGCAGTTGCCTGGACCGCCGGCCGGCTCCGGGCCGATCATCTGGGCTACCTGCTGGGGGCGCACTGCACCGGCATCGAAGCGGTCTTCAGGATTCGGGAGTTGGCGGCTCTGGATCGCAAGCGAGCGGTAGTCGCCGCGGTGGGATCGTCCTTCGATGCGAACAAGGGTATCGATCCCCTGCAGCTGGCGCAGTAAGGTCTTCGCGACCGAGTGATTTACCGTCTGCGAGTCGGCGCTCGCCAAGCCGACGACTCAAGCTGACCTGTGTGGTGCAAGGAAAAGGAGTAAAGGCCCATGATCGGTCGCCGCGCTGTCGCACTCGCTAGCTGGCTTCTCTGCACAATCGGAGGCATTCCCATCTCTGCTCAGACTGCCCCGCCTGCCGCACCCAAGCGCGAGGTGGCGGATACCTACTTCGGCACGGTGGTCACCGACCCGTACCGCTGGATGGAGCCTCCGGTCGCGAAGAATCCGGAGTTCATGGATTGGCTCAAGCAGCAGAACGGCTACACCCGCAAGGTGCTCGACAGTCTCCCGCAGCGCCCGGCACTCCTGGCTCGGCTCACCGAGCTGGCCGACGTCACCACGTCGGTCACCAGCCTCTCTCCTGCCGAACAGTCGTGGTTTTATCTCAAGCTCGAGCCCGGCCAGCAGATCTCCAGGCTGTTTGTGCGCGATGTCGGCGCCAAGCGCGACCGCATGCTGCTCGACCCGGACACTCTCCCCACGCCGGAGGGGAGCCACTGGTCGATCGACTATGTCGCGCCCTCACCCGACGGAAAGCTGGTGGCGTACGGCGCGTCGCTGGGCGGCTCCGAGCATACCACGCTCCATCTTCTGGATCCGGCGACCGGCCGGGCGCTTCCCGACACGATCTCGCGGGCGCAGTTCGGCGTCAGCGGCTGGGATCCCGATGGCCGAGCCTTCTATTACAACCGGCTCAACGCGGCGAGCGACACCAATCCGGGGCTCCGCTATCGCAACAGCGCCGCGTTCCGTCACGTGGTAGGCCAGCCGGTGGAGCGCGACGAGCTGCTGCTGGGACCGGGCGCGGCACCGGTCCCGCTCGGGCCGGATGATTTCCCGCTGATCCTGCCGGTCGAGGGCTCGCCCTTCGTCTACGCCCTGATCATTCACGGCGTGAAGAACGAGATCACTCTGTACGCAACCAAAGCGGGCGAGCTGCGCGGAGCGGGGACTACCTGGCGGAAGCTGGTGGACGTGGACGATGGTGTCACCGGGGTCGACTTCAAGGGCTCCGATGTGTACCTGCTCACCCACAAGGACGCACCTCGCTTCAAGCTTCTCCGGATCAGGGCCGATGCGCCCGACCTCGGCAAAGCCGAAGTGGTGGTCCCGGAGCAGCACGGCGTGCTCACGGCAGTCGCCGTTGCGAAGGACGCTTTATATGTGAGGGAGCTGGAAGGTGGGCTCGGCCGAGTGCGGAGGGTCGAGTTCGGCGCGCGCGGCGGTACCAGGATCTCGCTGCCCTCCGATGGCGCGATCGAAACCATCGTGGTAGACCGGCGCAAGCCGGGGGTGCTCTTCCCGCTCGAGTCTTGGACCCACTCGCGCCTCTGGTATCAGTATCTCCCGGGGCACAAGCAGCCGAGCGACACCCGGCTGGTCGCGCCGGCAAAGGTAGATGTATCGGGTTACGAGTCGGTCGAGGTAGAGGTGCCGAGCCACGACGGAGTGAAGGTCCCGCTCTCCATCGTCTACCGAAAGGGTCTCAAGCGGGACGGCACGCATCCGCTGCTGCTGGATGGATACGGGGCCTACGGCATCACTTACGACCCGGCCTTCAGCGCCATGCGGCTGGCCTGGCTGGAGCGGGGTGGAGTTTTCGCGGCGGCCCACGTGCGGGGCGGCGGCGAATATGGCGAGGGCTGGCACCAGGCCGGACAGAAGGCGACCAAGCCGAACACCTGGAAGGATTTCATCGCCTGTGCCGAGTATCTGGTTCGGGAGAAGTACACCTCGCCGGAGCATCTGTCGGGTACCGGCACCAGTGCCGGCGGCATTCTCATCGGCCGAGCCATCACCGAGCGGCCCGATCTCTTCCGGGCGGCGGTGCCCCGGGTCGGAGTGGTGAACGCGCTTCGGACCGAGCACGAGCCGGGAGGACCGGCGAATATTCCGGAGTTCGGTACGGTAGCAAAGCAGGATGAGTTCCGAGCGCTGATGGAGATGGATGCGCTGTCTCACCTCAAACCCGGCGTCACCTATCCCGCGATGCTGTTCACCGCGGGGATCAACGACTCCCGGGTGGAGGCTTGGCAGCCAGCCAAGATGGCGGCAGCAATGCAGGCGCTGAATCTGAAGCGGCCGGTCTTGCTCCGGGTCGCATTCGACGCGGGCCACGGCATGGGACTCACCAAGATCCAGCGGGCGGAAGAAACGGCCGACATGTACGGCTTCCTGTTGTGGCAGTTGGGCGCGAAGACCGAGGCGCCGACTCCATGAATTGGCGCACTCTCATTCACCTGCTCGGCGCGCTCTGCTCGAGCGCCACTCCACTCGTCGCCCAGCAGACGGAAAGAACCCAGAAGCCACCACTTCATGCGAAGCACTGGCTCGCCATCACCGGCAAGCCGCTCGCAGCCACCGCCGGTGCTCTGATCTTTGCCCAGGGCGGCAACGCGGTGGACGCGGCCTGCGCCATGCTGGCGGCTGTCACCACCATGTGGGACGTGCTCTCCTGGGGCGGTGAGACCCAGGCTCTGATCTATCACCCCGGGCTCAAGAAGGTGATCGGGATCGACGCACTGGGCGTGGCGCCGACCGGAGCGACGGCCGGGTTCTATCACTCGAAGGGGTACCGCTATCCGCCGGAGTACGGACCACTCGCCGCAGTGACTCCGGGGACGCCGGGCGGTCTCATGACCATGCTGGCCGAGTACGGCACGATGTCGCTGGGCGACGTGCTCGCGCCGGCGATCCAGATGGCCGACGGCTATCCCATCGAGGCAGAGACCGCGAACTTCATCGAACAGATCAAGGACAGCATCAAGCAGTGGAAGTATTCGACCGCGGTGTTTCTGCCGCATAAGGGGGAGAAGCGGGAGGCGCCGGCCGCGGGTGAGATCTTCGTGCAGAAGGATCTCGCTGCCACGCTCCGGAAGCTGGTCGCCACGGAGCGTGCCGCGCGGAAGGCGGGAAAGACCCGAAAGCAGGCCATCTACGCCGCGTACGACCGCTTCTATAAGGGAGACATCGCCCGCGAGCTGGTGCGCGGAGTGAAGGAGGAGGGCGGGCTCATCACCCTGGGTGATCTGGCCAACTGGAAGGTCCGGATCGAAGAGCCGCTCAGCACCACATATAAAGGAATACAGGTCTACAAGCTTCCCATCTGGCAGCAGGGGCCGGTGATGCTCCAGGCGCTCAATATCCTGGAGAACGCCGACCTGAAGGCAATGGGTTACAACTCGCCCAAATACATCCACGCCCTGTACCAGGCGATGAACCTGGCCTATGCCGACCGCGACTTCTACTACGGCGACCCCTACTTCCCGCCGGTCGAGCCGGTGAAGGGGCTACTGTCGAAGGAGTACGCGAAGTCGCGGTATGGGGAGATCAACTGGACCCGCAACGATTCGACGGTCAAGCCGGGCGACCCGTATCGGTATCAGGGCGGCAGTAATCCCTTCGTCCAGCTGCTCGCGGGCTGGACCAACGTGGCTCGGCCCGACAGCACTGGGTCCGACAGCTCAGCAGCCCGATCCTCTCTGCCCGCTTCGCCGCTCCGCCCCTCCGCCTCTCCGTCCCTCCGACCCTCCGACTTCCTCCGCCACTTCTACGCCGGCACCACATCCATAGAAGCAGCCGACGAGAAGGGATGGGTCGTGTCGGTGACGCCGAGCGGCGGGTGGATTCCGGCGGTGATCGCGGGACACACCGGAGTGGGATTGAGCCAGCGGGCCCAGAGCTTCGTCACCCGGACGGAGGACGGGCCGTACAACGTGATCGAGCCGGGCAAGAAGCCGCGGGTAACGCTGACGCCGACCCTGGCGATGAAGCAGGGGAAACCGTATCTGGCGATGGCGGTGCAGGGCGGCGACTCGCAGGACCAGAACCTGTTGCAGTGGTTCCTCGACATCGTCGAATTCGGGATGACCCCACAGCAGGCCTCCGAGGCGCACAACATCAATAGCTACCAGATGCGGTCGTCTTTTGGCGAGCACGAGTCCAGGCCCGGCGCTCTCCTGGTTGCCTCGGCCACACCGGACAGTGTGAGAACGGCGTTGCAGCAGATGGGATATACGCTGGAATTCGAGGAACGCACTTCGGGGCCGATCAACGGGATTTTATTCGACCGGCTCCACGGCACGATGTGGGGTGGTTCGAGCAATCATGGTGAGGATTACGGAATCGCGTGGTAGGAGCAGATGTCACCCGAGCAACGCGAGGGGACCGGAGTCTGGCCGATTTGTGAACGGCAATCCCGAACCCTCTTGGTTTCAGCCCCCTCGTTGCACCCGGGGTGACATGCTTCGGCCCAGGCCCTGGAAGCCAGTCGAACGACTCGGTTTCACATCCTGGATCTGGTGGTGGCTGCGCGCGAGTTGCGCCGGACAAGAGAGCAAGAATGACCTGCCGGACACACCAAGGGGGAGAGCCACCAAGCAGCTCTCCCCCCGGGCCGAACATCTTCGCCGGCTTGTTAGTTGGCGGCGACGGTCTTGTGGGCGGTGGAGAAAGCAACCTCGTAGTTACGTACCTGCGGCGTACCCTCGATGACTCTGGCTAGAGTCTTGAGCACCTGGGGGTAGGTCTCGCGGCTGTAGCGGTCCGCACTTTCCTTGCTGTCCCACAAGCTGATGGCCAGTACCTGCCGGCCATCCTGATCCACGAACACAACTTCATCATTGAAGCCATTCTGCTTCTGCAAGAGGGGCAGAATTTCCCGGTCGAACATCTGGGTTAACTCTTCCCGCCTAATCGGCTTGAGATGGCAACTGACATGACGTGAATACATGAGAACTCCTTGAATCTATGGTTGAATAGTGGGGACTCCACTATGTGATGTACTTAACAGACAGCAACTTAGCCTACTTTACTATATTTGTCAAGTAACAGTCTTCGGCTTGCTCAAATGGCCGCATACGATTAACTTAACTCTGTTAATCAACCCCAGCTACCGCGAGGAGCCTCTGTGGACGTCTCCCTGATCATCCGGCAACGATTGGAGGAGTTTGGCCTGGAGCAGCGGGAACTCGCCCGCGCCGCGCAGGTCACCGAGTCCTACATCTCGCAGCTGCTGACTCGGCGCAAGGCGCCGCCGGCCCCTAACCGGACGGACATCTACGAGAAGATGGACCGCTTCCTCAAGCTCCCCCGGGGAGAGCTGGCGCGGGTAGCCAATGTCCAGCGGAAGCGCGAGCTGAGGAAGGAGCTGGCGGAGGACCCGACGCCGCTGTTTCGCGAGGTTCGCGACCTCGTCCTGCGAAAATGTGCCGCCGAGGAGTCCGCCGAGCTCCGCGCCATCTTCGAAAAGGAGGCGTTCGGCGAACTGGAGCGGCTGGTCACCCAGACGCTGCTCGACGTCGTCAAAGGAGTGGCAAGGCAGGAGCTGGAGAATGACCACTGGCTCCATATGGTGGCGGAGCTGAGCCACCGAAGCTACGAAGAGACCCGGGTGATCGTGCTGGAGTTCCTCGACACCGACATCTTCCACCTTTCCGCCGAGCACTGCGTCTCGTTCCTCGATCCGCTGATCGAATCCTGGAGCATCGACCTCGCGACGTTTGCCCTGGATATCGTCCTGAACCACAGCGTCGTCTCGGAGCACGTCAGGCGATTCGAATTTGTCGAGAAGAAATCCGACGATCAGCGGGTTGAAGAGCCGGGTCTTCTGGAGTTCCTGGACGATCCGTCTCTCCGGGGTAACGCGAGCGATGAGGAGATCGCGTTTCTCAAGCGGCTCAAGTTCAACGGGAAGCGGCCGACGCCGCTCTACTACTACCGGGAGTTACAGAGTCTCCGAGACGCACTCCACTTTCAGTCTCGGTAACGCTCGGTCACCTATCACGTAACTCAGATTGGAGAGTTCGATGGCCACTGCTATGAAGACCAGGCCCCGGATCAAGATCCATCCGTTCGAGGATCGGGTCGTGATCCTGCCACTGGAGGATTCGGAAGCGATGCGGGGAGGGTTGTACATCCCGGACACCGCGAAGGAAAAGCCCACTCGGGGCGAGGTGATCGCCGTGGGACCCGGGCGGATGGAGAAGGGCGATCGGGTAAAGATGGATGTTCACCCGGGCGACCGGGTGATCTACGGCAAGTACAGCGGGACCCCGTACGAAGTCGGCGGTGATGAGTTGATAATCATCAAAGCGTCCGACATTCTGGCCAAGATTGGCTGATGCAGCTTACTGATGAAATGAGGGCATATATGGCATCGAAAGAACTTCTGTTCAGTACCGAGGCACGCGCCAGGCTCAAGCAGGGTATCGACCAGCTGGCGGACGCGGTCGCGATCACGCTCGGCCCCAAGGGCCGCAACGTTGTCATCGATAAAAAATTCGGTTCCCCCACGGTCACCAAGGATGGTGTCACCGTGGCCAAGGAGATCGAGCTGAGCGACCCGATCGAGAACCTGGGCGCTCAGATGCTGAAGGAGGTCGCCACCAAGACCAGCGATCTCGCCGGCGACGGCACCACCACGGCGACAGTATTGGCCCAGGCGATCTTCCGCGAAGGCCTCAAGAACGTCACCGCTGGCGCTAACCCGATGGAGCTGAAACGGGGGATCGACCGCGCGGTCGAGGCGGTGGTCGAGCAGCTCCGCAGCATCTCGGTTCCCTCCACCGGCAAGAAGGAAATCACCCAGGTGGGCACCATCTCCGCCAACAATGACAAGGAGATCGGGAACCTGATCGCGGAGGCGATGGGGAAGGTGGGCAAGGACGGCGTGATCACCGTCGAAGAGGCGAAGGGTCTGGAGACCACACTGGAGACGGTGGACGGGACCCAGTTCGACCGCGGTTATCTGTCGCCCTACTTCGTGACCGACCCGGAGAAGATGGAGGCGGTCCTGGACGATCCCTACATCCTGATCCACGACAAGAAGGTCTCCGCGATGAAGGAGCTGCTCCCGCTGCTGGAGCAGGTGGCGCAGAACGGCAAGCCGATGCTGGTCATCGCCGAGGATGTGGACGGCGAGGCGCTGGCGACCCTGGTAGTGAACAAGCTGCGCGGGACGCTGAAGGTCGTGGCCGTCAAGGCACCGGGCTTCGGTGACCGGCGCAAGGAGATGCTCCGCGACATCGCGGTGCTCACCGGCGGGCAGGTCATCTCCGAGGAGCTGGGCCTCAAGCTGGAGAACGTGACCCTCGAGGGGCTCGGCCGCGCCAAACGGGTGGTGATCGACAAGGACAATACGACGATCATCGATGGCAAGGGCAAGGCGGAGGAGGTCCAGGGCCGGATCGCCGAGCTCCGAAGCGCCATCGAGAAGAGCACTAGCGACTACGACAGCGAGAAGCTGGAGGAGCGGTTGGCCAAGCTGGCTGGCGGTGTGGCAATCATCAACGTCGGCGCGGCCACCGAGACCGAGATGAAGGAGAAGAAGGCTCGGGTCGAGGACGCGCTACACGCCACCCGGGCGGCGGTCGAAGAAGGAATTGTGCCTGGCGGTGGTGTTGCACTGTTGCGGTCCCAGAGTGCTTTGGACCGGGTCAAGGGTACCGAGGACGAGAAAATCGGCATCGCGATCATCCGGCGAGCGCTGGAAGAGCCGATCCGCCTGATTGCCGAGAATGCCGGAGCCGAAGGGTCGATCGTGGTGGGCCGAGTCAAGGAATCGAAGGACAAAAACTTCGGCTACAACGCGGCGACCGATACCTATGAGGATCTGGTTAAGGCCGGGGTCATCGACCCCACCAAGGTGACTCGCACCGCGCTACAAAACGCGGCCTCGATCGCCGGTCTGCTCCTCACTACCGAATGTGTGCTGGTGGAGAAGAAGGAAGACCAGCCGTCGTCCGCGATGCCGGGCGGTGGTATGGGCGGAATGTATTAACCCCCGCTGAACTCACGGCCCGCGCGATTGGCGGGCCGTAGCTTTATTGCTGATCGCATAAGTGTTAGGCGAGTCGCCATTCCGAGAGAGAGGCATACGCCTGGCCCCGTCCCTGGTCGGGGATGATCGTCAGCTCCAGCGCGGTGACGGTAGCGAGATCGACGTTGAGATCCTCTACCTCGGTTGTCGACCCTTCGGGACTGAAGGTGTACTGTTGCCGCACGATATCTCTGGACGAGCGGCCACCATCGGGAGACCAGGTCAAGGCAAACTCCTGGGTCCGTGCGTTCCGGGGCTCGTCGAAGCGGAGCAGGATCCGCCGTAGCCGCTGCGGCTGGTGGAACAACAAGCGGATGCTCTGCCTCCCCGGCTCCGCCGCCCGCCATCCAGACTGACCGTTCGGGAGCAGGGCGCCCTCGATCGGTTGCGCGGGGTCTTCAGATGTCAGCTCCACCTGCGCCATTGCCTCGAGATCCAGCCAGCTCTCCTCGGTCACGCTCCGCTGCTCGGGAGCACCCACCAAACGCTTCTGCATCTCGGATCCTCGTCTTCGAAGGCGGTAACAGGGAAGGCGTAAGGCTAGTCCAGGAGCTTCAGCTCATCCAGGAAGCCGGCCACGGTGATCAGCGACTCGAGACTGGGGTCCGCGCGGAAGTTGCACGCCGCATCGCGGAGGCCAGGCACGACCGGGTCCCCGGTCTGCTTCCGGTAGCGGCGGTAGGAGACTCCCAAATCGCGGAAGACCCGTTTGAGCGATTCGGTCTCCCGAGTCTCTTCCATATCGGGCGAGCCCGGATCGGCCGGCCGCGGCTGCCCCCGTCTTACCTTCGGTCTGGTTGCACTGGTGCGCCGATCGACGTCGCGACGAGCGGCCTTCACCCGCTCGAGCATGCGATCCTTCAAGATCTC
>DASUVR010000322.1:0-2006 GCA_036378855.1 Gemmatimonadales bacterium
ACCGGACTCTCGCCTTCGACCGTCATGCCGAGCACGGTGAAAAAAGCGATAGCAGCCGCAAGGTCGTCCACCACGACGCTGACGTGGTCCAATCTCTTGATAGTCATGTCCCTACTATATAACAGATCGTACTCGATAACCGATCCTACCCGACTCCCTCCAGGACTCTTTCACCCGACTGGCGCGGAAGCTACGCTGCGATAAAGTATGAGCGTGCAACGACGCGTCGGAGCCCTTCTCGCCCCCGCAGTCTTCCTCCTCTTCCTCATCCTTCCGCTGGAAGGCCTCACTCCTCAGGCCCACAGCTTGGCCGCGGTGCTCGCCGCTGTCGTGGTCCTCTGGGTCACCGAGGCGCTGCCCCTCCCCGTGACGGCATTGCTGGGGGCATCCGCCTGCGTCGTGCTCCAGGTTGCCCCGGCCAAGGACGTCTTCGCCCCGTTTGCCGACCCGCTGATGTTTCTCTTCATCGGGGCGTTCATCCTGGCCCGCGCCATCTTCATTCACGGGCTCGATCGAAGGTTGGCGTACGCCGTCCTGTCGCTCCCCTGGGTGGCAGCCCGGCCCAGCCGGATCCTGCTCGCCTTCGGCGCCGTCACCGCGCTGATCTCCTGGTGGATCTCCAACACCGCCACCACCGCTATGATGTTCGGGATCGCGCTGTCCATTCTCGCGGCCATGCGCGAATCCCAGTCGGATCCAATCGATCCCCGATATCCGACGGCGCTGATGCTGATGACCTCGTTCGCCGCCTCGATCGGAGGGCTGGCCACGCCGGTCGGCACACCGCCCAATGTGATCGGGATCGGGTTCATCCGCTCCCAGCTCGGAGTGGATATCAGCTTCCTCAAATGGATGCTGATCGGCGTTCCTGCCGTTCTGCTGCTGTTCGGCATTCTCTATGTCCTGCTCAATTCCGCGACGCCCCCGACCGTGAGGGAGCTGCCGACTGGGGCCGCGTCGATCCACCCCGACCGGGAGCTTCTGGGGCCCTGGACCCGGGGCCAGCGCTCCGTCGCACTGGCGTTTGCGGTGACGGTGGCGCTCTGGGTGATTCCGGGAATCGTGGCCCTGGCCGCGGGCGAAACCAGCCCGGTGTACCGCACGCTGACCCAGCGTCTGCCCGAGGGAGTCGCCGCGCTGCTCGGCGCCATGCTGTTGTTCGTTCTCCCCGGCGATGAGGGCCGGGCAATCTCCTGGAAGGAGGCGGTGCAGATCGACTGGGGTGTGGTGCTGCTCTATGGCGGAGGCTTTGCTCTCGGCGTGCTCTCGTTTCAGACCGGGCTGGCCGAGTCGCTCGGGCGGGGCCTGACCGGTCTCCTGCCGATCGAAGGGAGCTTTGGCCTTCTGACGGCATCGGTCATCGCCGCGGTGGCCCTCTCGGAGACGACATCGAACACCGCCTCGGCCAACATGATCGTCCCCGTCGTCATCGCGATTGCCCGGTCGGCCGGGCTGGATCCATTCGAGCCGGCGCTCGGCGCCACCATGGCCGCGAGCCTGGGCTTCATGCTGCCGGTCTCCACCCCATGTAATGCCATCGTCTACGGTTCGGGATTGATTCCGCTGGGGCGGATGATTCGGTACGGGTTGGTGCTGGATCTGGCGGGAATAGTGGTGATTGTGAGCCTGGTGAGAGTGTTGGGGCCACTCTTGCGGTAGTGCCGGTCCCACTCAAACGCCGGCCCCTCCTGTAAGAGTTGACAGTTTCGGTTTCCTGCCGTGCCTCAGCATATAAACCAAACTCCAGGGGCAAGCAACGCCCAAACCCCGGACAGCGCCGGCAGACTACGTGGTGGGCAGTGACCCGCCTCGAAGGCCGCAACATGAGTACCAGGCCCTCCTGGACCGGGGCCTTCACGAGAAAGGACAGGTCACCATGAGCCGCAAGTTTCAAGGCACCATCAACCTGGACATTCGGGACTCGCGACCTGACTGGGACGCATTCCTTGACGCGAAGGCGCCCAAGGACGCCCCCAACGTGCTCGTCATTCTATATGACGATACCG
>DASUVR010000323.1:0-2720 GCA_036378855.1 Gemmatimonadales bacterium
GCGTAGGTATGCGGTTTGCAGCGTACGCCCATCGCAGAAACTTCTCGTCTACACAACGAACTGCCCGATAAGAGCACACCCGGGGCGATCCGGGGCCGCAAAACCAGGGGTCTCACGAAAGCCGTGAGATAGCTCGGTGCCGAAGGTGGTCACAGCGCTGACAGGCGCGGTGCATTCCTCGGCTTGAGCCTGGGTGCACCGCGTTCTTTTTTGCTCTGAATTCTCCGTCCACGGGAGGGGAAATGCGCAACGTACGTCGCCTCGTTATTGCAATGCTGGTGCTGGTTGGCGGTGTCAGCATTGCCTGCACTGACGCGAGCGCACCGACGAACCCGTCGGACCTGTCGGCGAGCTTCAGCACGGCCGAGCAGGAGGCCACCAAGGAGCAGAGGGAGCAGCGCCATGAGCAGCTCAAGTTGCTCCTCAACCTTCAGAAGGAGCGTATTAAGCGGGAAAGGGAGCTGCGTAAGGACGACTACGAGCTCGCGCAAGATGATTGGAAGAAGAACGAACAGGACTGGAAAGCCTATAAGGATCTGCTGAAGCGTGCGAAGAAGGGTCAGGCTGCCAGCACGCTCCTTGACGTGGACCTGCTACGCTGCAAGCCCCGGCCCTATGAGGGTGAGGCCGCCATCATTGGACCGGATGGAGGTACGCTGCACATCGGTCAGCACGAGCTGATTATTCCCAGGGGAGCGCTGCCACAAGAAGAGCTGATCGTCGCGGATGCGCCCACGTCCTCGCTGGTCGACGTGGATTTCTATCCCGAGGGACTTCGCTTTGCCAAGTCAGCCAAGCTGATTTTGAGCTACAAGGAGTGCCTGGTCCCGCTCGGCCTTGACCTGCGTCTGGCCTACGTGGGCTGGGGACTTCGAATCCTGGAGCTCCCTCCGTCTGAGGACTTGAAGGACTCCTCAGAGGTCACCGGTGACATCGACCATTTCTCGCGGTACGCCGTAGCGTACTAGCCGGGATTTCCGCAACGCAGCGCCTGGTCAATGCCCAGGTTTCTCGATGGCCAGAGGCGCGCCTGCGCCAGGTGACAGGCCGCGCGTCAATTACTGTCGCGGGCAGACTTGTAAAGGTCGAGCCGTCGCCTGACCAGGTCCTCCTCCTGCCGCGCCAGCTCGTGGGCCAATTTCCGGTACTTCAGTTGGGCCTCGAGGGTCTGCTGCTCCAGTTGCTGAACGAACACGTCCGAGTTCTCCTTGGAAAGCGGCTTGCCCTCTCCTACCTGTCCTTTGCCGGAACGGGCCTCGGCCAACCGTTGCTCCAAGTCAACCGACTGCTGCCGGGCGAAGCTGGTGAGGCTCGCCTGACGGGCAGCGTCGAGCTCGGCCTGATCCGCGCTCTCCAGCTGTTCTGCCCAGCGTTTCTCCCGTTCCAGCCGCTTTTTTTCGGTTTCCAGGCGTCGCTTATCGGAATCGCGTTTGTCCTTTTTCGCCTGCTCGATTTTGACCTCGAGCTCACGCAGATCGAGTCTCCGTTGGTCCACCAGCGCCTTCGAGCGGAATTGGAGCTCCTTGGCGCGCGAAAGCCGGGCATCGGACCGACGCAGATCCGCATTGGAAGCCGACAGGGCCTCTTGAAGTTGGGCCTCCGATCGGGTCGGGAGTACGATGGTGCCGGTCCTGGCTTGCGACACGACCGCGGCAGGGGCCGAGACCGGAGGCACAGGGGCGTACCCCTGAGCCGCAGTTTGGGCGGTGTCTGTACTGGTTTCCTGGGCGCCAAGCCGCGCCGCGACGCCGAATAGCAAGGCTGACGCAAGCATGCGCATACGACCTCCGGGGTGTCGGACAGTGAAGAGGGTTGGGTGGACGCTAGGACCGCCTTGGGGTAGCGGAAACTGGTATTTCTGACAGGCCTCGGGCCCTACAGCATCTTCGATCCTGAAGAGATCCTCAGTCGAATTCCAAGCTCACCTCATACCGCCCGCACCAGATTTCACATTGCTCACGCGAGTACAATGGTTTTTTGAGCTTCGCGGCGTTGCCGATGTAACGGTGTAGAGGACCATGATGCGTATAGCAAGGCTGATCGGGGCGTTGGTGTTCGGAGGGCTGGCCTGTACCGCCGACATAACCCAACCCAGTAGAAGTAAGCGGGAGCCGAACGGAGGCTCGCCCGCCATGGCTCCGAAGTCTTCGTTGAGCTCGGCTGGAGTCGCCTGGGGCGGTTCGGCCGAGGGCTCCGGCAACGCCAATCCTACCATTGTTTCCCTCACCAGCCCTGCCGGGAGCCGAGGCCTCGTCGTTTGGATCACTCAGCCTATCGCGAACAGCGACATCGTGACGAGGGTCGCCGCCGGCGGCAAGGCAATGAGAAGAGTCGGCACCTACGTCAACCAGACGGTGAACGGCGGGCGGGTCTACTGCTACTTTCTGGGCTCCAACCTGCCGACCGGGACTTTCAGCATCTCTGTTTCCCGCTCCCAGAGTACAACCACGCTCCACGTAGTTGCCGAGGCGATAAGCGGTGGCGCCGATTTGGAGGTGATCGGCTTCTCGGGCCAGGCGGGACTGATCGGAAATCCGCGTCTGACCATTCGGGCCGGTGGCCGCAACTCGATCGGCCTGACCGCCATGTACAGCTCGATTGACAACGTGCTGGGTGCTGCAGCGGAGCTCAGCGGACAGCAGCGAGTGCAGGACCACGACTTCGGGACCGAAACCAGCCTCGCCAGCCGCCGCAGCAGCCCAGGGTCAACCGATGTCTCA
>DASUVR010000324.1:0-7052 GCA_036378855.1 Gemmatimonadales bacterium
TGTATGCCGTACATCCCGACGGCCGGAGCGGCTCAACCGAGAAGAACAAAGGGAGCGGCCCCAGGGTGGGGCTGTTCGTGCGAAGGAAGCGCGACGGGAGCTACGAAAAGCTGGGAAGCGGTTCCTCCGAAGCGGGGGCGATTTGGGAAGCTATAAACCCTGGAGTGAAGCCAGCGAGCAAACTCTGACATTTGAGTGAGTAAAGTACAGCAAAGTCGAGCATTGAACCCAGCAAAGTCCAGCATCGGGTGACACGAACTGGCGTAAAGGTTAGCAAGTTGCTGGAATTTGGGGTGTTCTACTGCCCCCTTGGATCAGGAGAGTCCTGGTTCGAGCCCAGAGCCTGCCCCGAGGGCACCGAGGGGAGGGGCAACTCGAAGGTCCGATCCACTTGACTGGATCGGGCCTTTTCGATTCTGCGCCCGCTACTACCGTTTCCGCTACAGTTTCTCGACGGCGCTGGCCATTCGACGCTCACCAGCTTGGTCGGCGACGCCATCCCGGTCTCACTCTACACCGAGCCGCGCCAGCCCTTCCCGCGCTTCCGCCACGTAGGGCAGCAGCTCCCGATCTGGTCGGCGCCAAGTCGCCGTCACCAAGCCATAGCACTCGGCCGCCTTCCGCTTGTCCCCGAGCCGTTCGGCGATCCGGCCGAGCTCAAGCGTAGCGAGAACGAAGAACGGAGTTGCACCCCCGCTCCAACGCCAACGTTCCAGCAGCGCGCCGGCGCGCCGATCCTCACCGCGAGCCGCCAGGAGCCGCGCCAGCGTCAGGTTCAGGTGGAAGCAGTTGGCGGCGAAGTTATCCGCCAGGCAGAGCGTGTCGGGGATCGCGCTCAGCTTCCGTATCGCCTCGGTGGAATCGCCCCGCGCCAGATCGAGGAACGCGGCGCTCGTCTCGCCGAGTAGTCGAGCCCGAAGGGCAGCGCGCGGGCTGCCTGGTGACCGCGCCGTCCGAGCCGCGAGGGCGGTGAAGCGTGCCAGAGCCGCCGTGTCGCCTCGCGACAGCCACCAGGGCAACCCCCTCAAGTGGGGGGGAGTGAAGAAGCCTCCCCAGGCAGCGTCTTTCTCGAGGGCACGATCGAAGGTGGCGCGCGCCAGCGAGTCCGGAACCATCCCGAGCAGGCTGAGATCCAGGAGGGGATCGAGGAACCAGCTCCATTTCGAGGCGGAAGGCTGGCGCAGCAGGCGCTCATCGGCCGCGAGGGCCTCGCGCAGCCGCCCACGGAACGCGAGCACGCGCCCCAGGTAGCGCGGCCACATGACCGAGTCGTGGACCCACGGAGGGCCTCCACCTGCGCCTCGGCCCGGCTCGCCGAGGCGCCGTAGCAGCCTGATCGCGGTCTCGGCCGTGTCGGACCAGGCGCTAAGGTTGAGGCCGGCTTGCCAGACGGTGAAAACCGAAGCCGTGTCGAGCGTCCGCTCCGCCTCGGCTCTGCCGGAATCACTCGGGTCGAGCAACAGCGCCGCCAGGCGGGTGTGGGATCGGTGTGGAGAGGTCGGGTAGAGAGCCAGGTAGGTGGTCGCGTACCTTCGGGCCTCCTCCGGGCGCCCCAGAGCCAGGAGCAGTTCGAGCATATGCTCGTAGGCCGGCCCGAACCCCGGATCCAGCGCGATGGCGCGGGTGAAGGCTTCGAGTGACACGGCCGGCGGCCCGGCAATGGGCCATGGTTCGTGGCCCATGCGCCATTCGCCTAGCGCATACCAGGACACGGGGTCTTCGGGGTAGCGTCGGACCGCCTCCTCCGCCGCCGCCACTGCCCGGAATTTGAGGTGGACGAACGCCTCCGCATCGGTCACCTCCGCCGCTGCGAGGTCGAAGGAGTCGGCGACGATGTAGAGACTGTCCCGTGGGGGAAGCCCGTGGTTGTGGAGGGTTGCGCGCCGCAGGTACTCTTCGCGCGGCCGGTACGCGCCGGTCGTCGGCGGGTTCCAGCCGAGCACATAGGCCATCTGTACCAGCGCCAGCGCGAACGTGCTGTCGGCCGCGATCGCCTGGTCGTAGCGGGTGAGGGCCGAATCCCAGAGCCCCCGCCGGTAGAATTGTTCTCCCTGGAGGAACGCCTTCAGCGCCGGCAGCGACTTCGAGCCGATCGAGGTTCGGCGGACCGACCCGATCGCCCGGCCGGACGAGAGCACCCGCAGCGCCCGGATGCCGAGCGAGTCGGCGAGCTCGCCGATCCGAGCCGCCTCGCCCGAGACCTCGATATCCGTCTTTGCCATTCCCCCGACGCGATCGAGCAGGTCGGCGCGGAGGGTCACCGAGTCCCGTCCCCGCGGCGCGACGGCACCGTAGACGACCAGCCCCGCCCCGGTGCGGCGCCCTAGCTCCTCGGCGGATGTTCGATCGGCCCGGCCGCTCCAGCGCCGGAGCACCACGCTCGGCGACACCGTGCGGATCGGGCCGGCCCCGTCGAGCGTGCGGGAGAGCACGTCGCCCATCCCCTCCCGCCAGAGATGGAGCGACGGCTCCAACACGTCGAACGGGGCAACCGCGAGCAGGTCAGCGTCGAGAGTGTCCTCGGCGGCAGGCCGGGCGCGGAGCCAGATACCTGCGCTGGCGGCAGCCACCAAGAGCACCGCTACGACCGCCAGAAGACCGCGGCGGACGGGGCGCCTTGAGGTCATGCGGTGCGCGCCTGACCCGGCCTCCAGTGCCTGGGCGAACGAGGGCGCGTCCGCGAACCGGTCCGCCGGCGCACGGGCCAGCGCCTGCCTGACGGCTCGCTCGACCTCGCGGGGGACGTCACGGACCGTGCAGAGGTCCGGGACGGGATCCACGAGGCGACGGGCGATGAGCGCCTGTGCCGTACGTCCGGTGAAGGGTGGCTCGCCGGCGAGCATCTCGTACACCACGCACCCCAGCGAGTAGATGTCGCTCCGAGGGTCGAGATGACGGTCTGCCGCGGCCTGCTCCGGACTCATGTAGGCCGGCGTGCCCAGCGCGAAGCCGGTCTCCGTCAGGCGCTCGCCGGCAACATCCACGGCTCGGGCGACGCCGAAGTCGGCGAGCACGCATCGCTCACCCTGGAGCAGGATGTTCTCCGGCTTGACGTCGCGATGGATGATGCCCTGCTGCTGGGCGTATCCCAGCGCGTCAGCCACCGCCCGGGTGATCCGCAGCGCGTCCGCCAGCGGGAGCTGGGGTTCGCGCGCCAGGCGGTTCCGGAGCGACTCGCCCTCTACGTAAGGCATGGTGAACCAGAGCCGACCGGCGGTTTCACCGGAGTCGTGGACCGACAGGATGTGCGGGTGGTCGAGCCGGGCGGCGAGCTTGATCTCGCGGAGGAAACGCTCGGGGCCCAGCGTGGCGGCGAGCTCGGGGTGGAGAACCTTGAGCGCCACGGGGCGGTCGTGCTTGACATCGTGTGCGAGGTAGACCGTGGCCATGCCACCGCGACCCAGCTCGCGCTCGATCACGTAGCGGTCGCAGAGGGCGGCGGCCAAATCGGATGGCGGCACCTGGATCACGCAGTCCTGTGGGATTGGAGGGACGCTTCGAATCTGCGCGGCCGGACGCTTTGTAGCTAGCGTAGGGGGCGAGACTGAGAATTGTGGGATGTCAGGGTACCCCCAACAGTTCGTGAAGTTAGTGTTGATCCTGCAATCGTTGGACTGGAATTTGGGAGGGCCGGCAAACTCCGACACTTGCGTGAGTAAGTACGACAAAGTCGAGCATGAACCCAGCAAACTCCAGCATCGGGTGACACGAACTCGCGTAAATAGCAGGTTGCTGGAGTTTGACTGGTAACGGTGGCCCTTCTCGATCAGCAGAGTCTGGTTGCCTGCGCTTACGGCTCGAGCCCAGGGGGCAATGCCCAGGGTGAAAACCCTGGGCATCTTTGGGGTGGGCCTTTGTCAGGAGAGTCCTGGTTCACCGCCCAAAGGTGGCGGAGTCACCCCGGAGTATGTTCCGCCGGGGCATCGCGCAGTCGCTGGCTGGACGTGGAAAACCGAGTGAATCATGCAGATCAGAGCATACGCGATCCGAGAGAAAGGTGGCACAGCGGAGCCCTTCCTGTATGAAAGGACTCTCGGCGGTCATGACGTCCTGGTGAGGATTACACATCGTAGCCTCGCGAGGGGCGACATCCAGTTCATCGACAATGATTGGGGTGACGCGCGGTATCCGCTGGTCCCCGGCCACGAGATGGTTGGAATCGTCGAAGAGGCTGGTGCCGAGGTAGCCGACTTGCGCACCGGCGATCGCGTCGGTATCGGGTACCAGCAGGAGGCGTGTTTCAATTGCTCCTTTTGCCAGCGGGGCATCGAGCAACTCTGCGCCAATCAGAAGGTCATTGCCGTCGACCGGTACGGCGGCCTGGCCGAACACATCATTGTCGATGGTCGGTTCGCTTTCCGGCTCCCGCCGCAGCTCGATTCGGCCACATCAACCCCTCTGCTCTCGTCCGGCCTGACAGTGTACGCAGGCATTCTTCGGGCCGGACTGGCCGGCGCTTCTCGAGTGGCGGTGCTGGGAGCTGGAGGGCTCGGCCACCTGGCCATACAGTTCCTCCACAAGATGGGGCACCGCGTGACGGCGTTTTCGCATTCGCCAGCCAAGAGGGCGCTGATCGAGGGGCTGGGAGGCGCATTCGCGAGCAGCTCGGACGCGGAGCGCCTGACCGAGTACCAGGGGGAGTTCGACTTCATGCTCTCGACCTTGAATGTCCCCTTCGACATTGACTCCTTCGTGAGAATGTTGACGCCCGAGGGCCAGCTCTGCCTGGTAGCGTCGCCCTTGAAGCAGCTGTCGCTGAGCGGCGGGCTATTGAACAATTCTCGGCGATCAATCTACGGGAACTACATAGGAAGTCGTGCGGATACAATGCAGATGCTCGCGTTCTCGTCGAAGCATGGCATCGCGGCTATCGTCGATGTCATGCCGCTCGCTCGAGTGAACGAAGCCATCGAGCGAATCAGGAGAAGAGATGTCGCAATGGGTCTCGTGCTGGAGAGCTAGGATCGCCGCGACTCCGATCACCCCTTCGTGGCCGGCTCCAGCCGGTAAATTTCCCGGTGCCCGCTGTCGATCAGGTCATGGTACCCCTCCATGAGGCGCTCGAACTCCTTCGTATCCGCCTCGCTCATCCCCCCGCCCTGCATCATCTTCTCGAACTCGGCCATCCCCGGTGTCTCGAACTCCGCGACCAGGGTCCAGTAGCGCTCGCCGCTGAAGTCGGTCATCAGGCGCATGCTGCCCTGGCCGGCATTGGTCATGATACGGTTCATCGCCTGAAACTTCTCGAGCAGGGAACGGACCTTGCCAGGCCGGCAGTGGAACACCTCGCGGATGAGCAGCATCGTAACGCTCCTTGGATGGGGTAGTGATGTTCCCTGATGGAGCAGCTGGTACTGCGAAAACGTAGCGAGGCCTCAGCCTCCAATAAGCTTCAGGAGCTCCTCGCAGAGCCGATGGTTGCTCGAGCTCAACTTTCCCAACCGGGCAATCGCCTCGCGATCCCTGTCATAAGGATCGGGCCGAAAATTGAGGATGCCATCTCGAACGAATGCAGTGAAGTAGACGATGTAGACCGGCAGTGGCTGGTCCAGCGTGACGCTCCGGCCGTCTACCCTTCCGGCCTGGCTCGCCGGCTGCGCCTTGAGCATGGCTTGCCGGATCGTTGTCGGGTTCCAGGCACCTTGCCGCGCCAGGACGTAATCGGCCAGCTCCACCGGCTTCTCCACCCAGACACAACCGTGACTCTCCGCTCGCTGCAGGCTACCAAAAGATTGTCGAGAGGGTGTGTCATGCAGATACACGGCGAACTGGTTCGGAAACATGAACTTCACCAGACCGAGCGGATTGGTGGGGCTGCCCCCTCGCTGTCGCACTCGGACCTTCCTGAAATCCACTCGCGACCAGTTGATCCTGCGCGGGTTGAGCACCCGTGACTCCTGCTTGGCATCGACCACCTCGAAGTGGTTCCGCACCAGATACGAGCGCTTTCTCCTCACTCTCGGCACAATCTCGCGGACCAGGATTCGATGTGGCACATACCAATAAGGGCGGAAAACGACGGAGGTCATGGAGTCGGCAAAGACGGGAGTAGCGCTCCGGTATTCGTCGCCCACCACCACCCGCATGACGAGCACCGGCTCGCCCGCCTCGTAGGCATAGAGTTTGTAATCGGGAATGTTCACATAGATGTATCGGCCGCCTAATTCTGCGGGCAGCCAACGAAAGCGCTCCAGGTTGACCTGGAGCTGCCGAATTCGGGCCTGGACCGACACGTTTAGCGCGACCAACGTGGGGCCACCCGCAATTCCGTCGACCGGAATCCCATGGCGGGCCTGGAAATGCGCTACCGCTCTGGCCACCGCCTGGTTGTACACTGGTTTCCTTCCCGCCCAACCGCGCAGATCGCCGCTGATCCTCAGTCGCCGGCGCAGCGTCGCTACCCGAGTGCCCCGATCGCCGCCCCTGAGACTGCGACCGCGCGGCACCTTGGGCCAGCCGCCGTGGGCCAGGATCTCGCGGTAGCCGGCAAGGGCGTTCACCAGCTCGGCGTACCCAGGAAGCTGGGGGCGGAGTGGCGCCACCATCTGGGGGAACTCTTCCGCCAGCGCCGCACCCCGGAGCGTGCCTTCGATGCTCGAGCGTCGTGCCCTGATATACCACCCGCTCGCCACCGCCTTGGGATCCAGCCGGCCGGACAGCAAGTCCGTTCCGTAGTCGAGGAACCGTCGGGTAAGCTCGAGATCGAGCACAGCGAAGGCCTCCGGCCTCTCCTTGTCGAGGCTGGTGCGCAACTGCTCCAGGGTGCTGCGCAGCTCGTCGAGATGGTAGTCCGCGGAGCGAAGTCCTTCCCGTTCGGCGTCGCAGAGGCTTGAAATCAAATCTCTGGTTCTCTGCGGCACCGGCTGAGTTCCCACCCAGAGCGGGCGGTACTGCCGGTCCTGGTAGATCTGTATCAGCAGCTTCCACCGGACCCCTTCGAGATAAGCCGGCGGCTCCTCGGCCGAGGTGATGTTTCGGATTTCCTGAGTAATCCGATCGGCGGTGGGACGGCAGGCGACGGAACCCAGCAGGCTGATGAGGCAGGGCCAGAG